>NZ_QUGQ01000059.1:0-791 GCF_003479155.1 Blautia sp. AF19-1 | reverse complement strand
CAAGGCGAAAGTGCCAGTATCGCAAACCAGCGTGATATGCTGGAAAAATACTGCGAAAAGCAGGGATGGGAGGTTGTGGCAGTCTATCAGGACGATGGCTTCACAGGTCTTAATATGGAGCGTCCTGATTTACAGAGAATGTTGAGAGCCATTGAGCGCAGGCAAATCAACCTTGTCATCACGAAAGACCTCAGCCGACTGGGGCGTAACTATCTGCAAACCGGGCATTTGATTGAGGACTTTTTCCCAAGAAATGGTGTCCGCTATATCGCCATGAATGACGGTATCGACACCCTGCGGGATAACAACGATATTGCCCCGTTCAAGAATATCCTGAACGAGATGTACAGCAAGGATATTTCCAAGAAAGTCCATTCCTCTTATCTTCTGAAAGCGCAGAAAGGACAGTTTACCGGGTGTCTTGCCCCGTTTGGGTATCGGAAAGACCCGGAGGACAAAAACCATCTGCTCATTGACGAGGAAACCGCCCCGATTGTGCGGCTGATTTTCGGATATGCCCTAAACGGTCATGGTCCGAACTATATCCGCAGACGGCTGGAGGAAGAAAAAATCCCCTGCCCCACATGGTGGAACCGGGAACGGGGGCTTCGCAATACCCGCACCAAATGGGAAAAGAAAGACCCGGAAAACGGGCGGTATATGTGGGACTTCTCCGTTATCAAAGACCTTTTGATGAATCCCGTCTACACCGGGGCGATTGCTTCCCAGAAAAAGGACTACCGTTTCAAAATCGGCACGATTGGGGAAAAGAAGCCGGAGGACTGGATTGT
>NZ_QUGQ01000058.1:0-983 GCF_003479155.1 Blautia sp. AF19-1 | reverse complement strand
AGTAAGGGGATTACCCATAAATATATTGTAGTAGTGATGAGTTAGACGCGCAAGATTTTTGATAAGAACGAGAACAAATGTTTGATATATTCCTATGTATATGGTATAATGTTTTTATGGGAAAAGATATGTTTACAATTAATAAAAATGATCTTTCATATGGTAGAGGATATGTGTACTCTCTGCAGTATCATCTGGTCTGGTGTACAAAGTACAGAAAAAAGGTTTTAAAAGACGGAATTGATGTGGAATGCAAAGAAATGCTGGAAAGTCTTGCACAGGAATATAAATTTCAAATCCTGGCTATGGAGGTTATGCCGGATCATATTCATCTGCTTGTAGATTGTCGACCACAGTTTTATATTTCAGACATGATCAAAATCATGAAGGGGAATCTTGCGCGCCAGATGTTCCTTTTGTATCCAGAGCTAAAGAAAGAGTTGTGGGGAGGGCATTTGTGGAATCCGTCTTATTGTGCAGTAACGGTCAGTGACCGGAGCCGTGAACAGGTACTTGCTTACATAGAAGGTCAGAAGGAAAAATCCCGTTAAAACCCGGAGGAGAAAGCGAATGAAAATCATATCCAGTTATGGTGTAGAATTACGAAAACAGAATATTCCAATCCGCCAGACACTGGAGATTTACCGTTCTGCTGTCCGCTATCTGGTCGAAGTGTATGAATCTGTATGGGAAGAACTGGCCCAAATTGAGGAAAGTAAGAAACGTTTCAATGCAGCGGAACATCTGGTGCATACAACGAAACGGAATCCGGCCCGGTTTGATTTTGATTTCTGTTTTTCCAAGATGCCATCCTATTTCAGACGGGCGGCAGTCCAGCATGCGCTTGGGAGTGTATCTTCTTATCGGACGCGTCTGGAACAGTGGAAAGCAGAGGGACAGAAAACAGGAAAGCCGTATCTGAAAAGTGAGCAGTATGCCATGCCTGTTTTTTACCACGATGTCATGTACCGTGAAAACACAGA
>NZ_QUGQ01000057.1:820-1041 GCF_003479155.1 Blautia sp. AF19-1 | reverse complement strand
TACCCACACAATCCAGACGGTATCTGGCTCTTTTGAACCTCATCTTCATTATACTTCAAATCTTTCTTTTTAGCAAGATATTCTTTTGTATTTGTCTTTCTATATTTCTGGGAAATCAGGCTGACGAACACATCGGTTGCGTCCAGTTCCCCGTCAAACACCGTTGTAACATGAATCTCTGTTTTGTTTTTTGCCATAGGCAGTTATCCTCCATACATGAA
>NZ_QUGQ01000057.1:0-810 GCF_003479155.1 Blautia sp. AF19-1 | reverse complement strand
GTTTTGTTTTTTGCCATAGGCAGTTATCCTCCATACATGAAAATAGCCAGACAGAGGGTGTCGGCAACGAAGTCCGGCAACGGGCTTCAAAAGACCTTGCAAACAATCTCAATCTGGCGATGGTTACCATTTATACTTTTCTTTTATTTTTCTGTTGTTTTGGTTGTCATAGGGGAGAAAAGCCGATAGTTTCGGGATTTTCCCCGGCAACCGGCTCGGCAACGGGATAGCAACAGGGGGTGCAACGGGCTGTCATTTTCAGAATGGAAGCTCCATCTGTTCTGTGACCTCCACAAAACCATCCATCGTTTTTTCAGACGGGTTGCCGGAGTCCGTTGCCGGGTTTTCACGCTCCCAGCCCTTTTGTCTGCCATATTCTGAAAACATTCTTGGGTTCGGGAAGTACCGCCAGCGGTCAATGCACTGGTTCATAATCTCGTTGATTTCCCGGATTTCCCATTGTTTCGGCTCGTCAAAGGCATGGTTCAAGGCTTCCTTGTAGAGCTGCTTGGAGCAGACCATGCTCCCGGTGTACTTATCAAGATACGCCTGTATCATCCCGGCTTTGGTGTCCTCCGGCATAAAATCCCGCTGGTGTTCTTTGAGATACCGCTGCATGGCGGGGCTGAAAGCCAGCTTGAACCTGCCGCTTTTATAAATCTCCATCGCTTCCGCCCACATCTGCCCGATATAGGCTCTGGAAGCAGCTTCGTCCTCCAAAATGTGAACCTCGGCTTGCTCCGGGTACACCATGACCGGGATAAAGCGGCGGTTGCCGGAACGGTCAAGGGGCAGGAAGTCAAGGGCATT
>NZ_QUGQ01000056.1:0-1151 GCF_003479155.1 Blautia sp. AF19-1 | reverse complement strand
CTTCCAATGCCCTTGACTTCCTGCCCCTTGACCGTTCCGGCAACCGCCGCTTTATCCCCGTCATGGTGTACCCGGAGCAAGCCGAGGTTCACATTTTGGAGGACGAAGCCGCTTCCAGAGCCTATATCGAGCAGATGTGGGCAGAAGCGATGGAAATTTACAGAAGCGGCAGGTTCAAGCTGGCTTTCAGCCCTGCCATGCAGCGGTATCTCAAAGAACACCAGCGGGATTTTATGCCGGAGGATACCAAAGCCGGGATGATACAGGCGTATCTTGATAAGTACACCGGGAGCATGGTCTGCTCCAAGCAGCTCTATAAGGAAGCCTTGAACCATGCCTTTGACGAGCCGAAGCAATGGGAAATCCGGGAAATCAACGAGATTATGAACCAGTGCATTTCTGGCTGGCGGTACTTCCCGAACCCAAGAATGTTTTCCGAATATGGCAGACAAAAGGGCTGGGAGCGTGAAAACCCGGCAACGGACTCCGGCAACCCGTCTGAAAAAACGATGGACGGTTTTGTGGAGGTCACAGAACAGATGGAGCTTCCATTCTGAAAATGGCAGCCCGTTGCACCCCCTGTTGCTATCCCGTTGCCGAGCCGGTTGCCGGGGAAAATCCCGAAACTATCGGCTTTTCTCCCCTATGACAACCAAAACAACAGAAAAATAAAAGAAAAGTATAAATAGTAACCATCGCCAGATTGAGATTGTTTGCAAGGTCTTTTGAAGCCCGTTGCCGGACTTCGTTGCCGACACCCTCTGTCTGGCTATTTTCATGTATGGAGGATAACTGCCTATGGCAAAAAACAAAACAGAGATTCATGTGACTACGGTGTTTGACGGGGAGCTTGACGCAACCGATGTGTTCGTCAGCCTGATTTCCCAGAAATACGGTAAGACAAATACGAAAGACTATCTTGCTAAAAGGAAAGATATGAGCTATAATGAAGATGAGGTTCAAAAGAGCCAGATACCGTCTGGATTGTGTGGGTAAATGGCTATGATGAACGAAATGGAATACAGAACAATCGGTTCGGCACTTGCCGGAGGGTATCGTGCAGCGGTCTATTGCAGGCTGTCAAAGGACGATGACCTGCAAGGCGAAAGTGCCAGTATCGCAAACCAGCGTGATATGCTGGAAAAATACTG
>NZ_QUGQ01000055.1:0-1327 GCF_003479155.1 Blautia sp. AF19-1 | reverse complement strand
ACTATAAATGAGCAAATATCGAATTTTGCACAAACTTATCCCACAAACTTAAAAGCTTCTTCGAATGAGGCGCTGCTTTTTATGAGGCGGTACAGGTTTGCAAACTGTTCCTGCTTTAGCTGCTGCTTCAAGGATGCGTATCCCTCTTCGAATGTGCAGTAGTTTCCAGAATGCATACAGCACAAATAGTGGACCAACGACATGATCAGCCAATACCTTTGGATTCCCTGACGGGATCGGATTTGATAACTATCCAGCGCAAGTTTACTTTTGCTCTGCCGGAAAAATAATTCAATCGGCCACCGTTTCGTATAGGTGTCCAGGATCTCCTGCGTGGATAACTCTGCATTTGTAGAGAGAAATACACGCAATGCTTTGGGATTCCCAAATCCATCCTTCGGATAGCTGAGGATCACCGCTGCATTTGGAATGCCATTCAACTCCCCTTCATAGCGGTATACATAGAATTCACGGCTGCCAACGGTCACGAGGCTGACATCCGGGTCTGTTTTCCGCAAATGAAGGGCAAATGCACTGGCTTTTTGACGGATCCCGCATGGATAAAGGATTCGGTTGGTCTTTAATGCCCCAACCGTATAGAATCCTTTCCGAATAAAACGGTCCATCACTTTTGCAGTAGTATACCAGCTGTCACAAAGAAAGTAGGAAATGACCGGCGCAGCGGGAAGTTCTTCCGCGATCTCCTGTACAATCTGGATCTTTGATCTTGATTTATCGTACAGGATGACTGCATAATTCAGGGTAATCCCGTTGCAGGAAAGCATAACGGAGACAACCTGATGCCCATAATCCTGACAGCCTTTTAAATGTGATTGATGAAAATACGCAGCTTCGATTGGATGAACCGCCTGTGACGAAGGCCGGGTATGTGAAGCAATCGTATCATCCACAATACAGTAAATCGGTTGTCCGGAACGCTGTGCTTCCCTATAAATGGCTTGGAGGATGCTGCTTTTTAAAACATCCTGCAATGCATCGTCCTTCCATTTTCCGTGATTCAGGAAATAAGCGGTCGTTGTCCTGTGGCAATGGCTGACTTCTTGGAAATCAACTGTTTTTCCCCGGTATCCCCGGAGAAAAACAGACAGGATGATGGTCAATAAGTGGTTCAGATACACATCGGATAAAAATAATCCGAGATTTAATGCTTTCAGGTAATTGTAAATATGTTTGGAATGATGTATACTGTTTGCAACGGACACCCCCTTGTTTGAGTGAGTATGTTGTTTGTTGGTACTTCAATTATACATCCTTCTACAGAGGGTGTCTTTCTTTTGTGCAATATTTTGGATTTGCTCATTTATAG
>NZ_QUGQ01000054.1:0-1329 GCF_003479155.1 Blautia sp. AF19-1 | reverse complement strand
CTATAAATGAGCAAGTTCGTGATTTTGCATAAAAGAAAGACACCTCGATTCCATGTGTTGTATAATGAAAGTGCCAAAACAAACATTTGCAACATTTACGAAAGAAGGTGTCTCTCGCAAATACTATACATCATTCCTCATTCATATACAACCAGTTTAAAAAATTAAACTTATGCAAATTTTATTCGAACCGAGTAATAAACCATCTTATGAGTATCCTAATCAGTATTTTCATTTCAGGATATCATGGAAAAACCACGGACTTTGCTAAAAACAGTTCCTGCCACAGAACTACGATTGCCCATTTCCTCAATTCCGGAAAATGGGATGATTCCTTACTTTCAGATACGTTAAAATGCTCTGTCATTGAGATTATTTATTCAGAAGCAGCACGCACCGGAAAACCTGTTCTCTGTATTGTGGACGATACGATTGCTTCAAAGACAAAGCCTTCGTCACAGGCTTTACATCCGATTGAAGATGCGTATTTTCACCAATCCCATTTAAAGGGAAAACCGGATTACGGGCATCAGGCAGTTGCTGTTATGCTTTCCTGCAATGGCATTGTTCTGAACTATGCTTTTGTAATGTACAATAAGTCAATTTCCAAGATTGACATTGTACAAAGCATTGCAAAGGAGCTGCCTGTTCCACCGGTAATGTCCTATTTTCTTTGCGACTGCTGGTATGTTTCTGAAAAGATAATCAATACCTTTGCACAGAGAGGGTTCCATACCATCGGTGCTTTGAAAACAAACCGTTTGCTGTATCCATCGGGAATGAAAAAGAAACTTCGTGAACTGGCCGCCGAATTGTCTGTTACACATCGTGAATTTGACCTTGTGACAGTCAAAAAACGAAACTATTATGTGTACCGGTACGAGGGAAACCTCAACGGCATAGAAAATGCGGTAGTTCTTTTGAGTTATCCGGAAAAAGCATTTGGTAATCCCAAAGCATTGCGTGCTTTCATCAGTACAAACGCAGCCCTGTCTACACAGGAGATTCTTTCCTGGTATGTGTGTCGATGGCCGATTGAAGTATTTTTCCGCCAGTGTAAGGATAAACTGGCACTGGACAGCTATCAGATACGCTCTGCACAGGGAATCAAAAGGTACTGGCTACTTATGTCACTGGCACATTTCATGTGTGCAGTGGGTACTGGTAGGTTCTGTTCGTTTGAAACTGGATATCACGAAATCTGTGATACCATTCAGCTGGAAAAGTATCGTTATCTTTTTCAATGCGCAAAGGAAAGCAATGATTTTGATTCATTTATGAAATTCGCAGTGTAGTTTTGTGCAATTTTTCAAATTTGCTCATTTATAG
>NZ_QUGQ01000053.1:288-1472 GCF_003479155.1 Blautia sp. AF19-1 | reverse complement strand
TCCGGGAAATCAGCCGCAGATTACCGCAATCAGATGAAGCCAAAGGAAGCCCGGAGCAAAGTGATTGACGGGATTCTTGCCAGCCGGACAGACTGCAAAGAATGTAAGGCTGTCTATGAGAAGTACCAGAAGATATTTTTTAAGAAAACAAAGGAGAAATTCAAACAGGAACACCCGGAGGTTGCCCGGTATGAGAAAGCCGCTGACTACCTTGCCAAGCACCCGGACGATAAGGACAGTACCCAAAAGGAGCTGCAAGAGGAGCAGGAAACGCTTCTCAGCGAAATCGCAGAACTGAAAGTACCGCTGACCGAGGTACAGGAGGATTTGAAGAAGCTGCGGGACATCCGCTACTGGGTACGGAAAGCCACACCCGGCACAGAAGAAAGCAAAGAGCCGTCCAAGAAGCAGTCCCTCAAAGAAGTCTTGCAGGATAAGGCGGACGAGAAAAAAGCACAAAGAACTGCCCCGGTGCAGACAAAACACAAACAACAGGATATGGAACTTTAACAGGCACTTGCCATTTTCAGATTGAGAATGTCAGGTGCTTTTCTTTTTTTCAAGGAGGGATAGATTTGAATGTATTTGAAGCTGTGAAGCAGTCCGTCACAACAAGACAGGCTGCGGAGCATTATGGAATCCGTGTAGGCCGGAACGGGATGGCTTGTTGCCCGTTCCATAACGATAAAACCCCAAGCATGAAGCTGGATCGGCGTTACCACTGCTTCGGCTGCGGTGCGGATGGGGATGTGATTGATTTTGCCGCCGCCCTGTATGGGCTGGGAAAGAAAGAAGCCGCCGTACAGCTGGCACAGGACTTCGGGCTTTCCTATGAGGACTGGAAACCGCCGGGGAAGGTAAAAAAGCCCAAGCCCCGGCAGAAATCCCCGGAGGAACAGTTTCAGGAAGCAAAGAACCGCTGCTTCCGTATCCTTGCCGATTATCTCCACCTGCTTAGGGCATGGAGAAAGGAATATGCCCCGCACACCCCGGAGGAAGCCGTTCATCCCCGGTTTGTGGAAGCCTTACAGAAGCAAGCCCAAGTGGAATATCTGCTGGATGTGCTGCTGTTCGGGGAGACAGAGGAAAAAGCGGCTTTGATTACGGACTACGGAAAGGATGTGATACAGCTTGAACAACGAATGGCAGAGCTTGCAGCCGCAGACGCAGCAAGAACTAAAAAA
>NZ_QUGQ01000053.1:0-278 GCF_003479155.1 Blautia sp. AF19-1 | reverse complement strand
GAACTAAAAAACACCATGAACGCCATGCAGCCGCCCCAGAGCATTGAGGAAATCAAGGCGGGGCTGGAAACCACCGAGAAAGGCGGTGTCCGTCAGAGCATCCGGAACTGCCTGACCGTATTCCAGCGTGACCCTCTGCTTTCCGGGGCTATCGCATACAACATTCTAACTGACCGCAAGGACATCATAAAGCCCATCGGCTTCCACAGAGAAAGCACCGCCCTGAACGATACGGACATGAAGTATCTGCTTCTCTATCTGGAAGAAACCTACGGGCT
>NZ_QUGQ01000052.1:0-1562 GCF_003479155.1 Blautia sp. AF19-1 | reverse complement strand
CAATGTCATTAACTTTAGCAAAGAGCAGAAATCGTAAGCATTTATAAAACTATGATTCCTGCTTTTTGTTTGTATATGGGCATACTTATCCCCTTCTCTTTGTACTCGTATTTTTTAGCTCAGTACGCTCTTTTATGGGTATTCGAATATTTTCCTGCTAATTGCCCTTTCGTTCTGGTATAATGCCGATCAGGACGAATGGGAACAAGATTTTTACTGATATCTTCATATATTTGCTGAAATAACATATTTTTCTTTTGACCATCCGTTTCAAGAAGTATATAAATCAGATCATTTTTTAAGATTCCAATACTAACAGTCTGATTGATCATCATTTTATGTTTTCTGTTCGCTTCTTTCTGATCCAGTTCACGCTCTGCATCTAATATGATATCTTCAACTAAATTGCTCAGATATATAGTGCTGTATATATCTTGTAATAACAGAATAGGTTTTGTTCCTGTAAAATTCTCTAACTGTAACCGACTCTTTAGCGTTTCATACGCAGTCTCTATCCCCCACCTCATATGATATAATTCTTTTATTTCTTCTGTATGAAATTCAGTTTGTGAAAGATTTGTAGCCAAAACTTCTAAACTTCCGTTTTCTAATAGGATTTTTACCATACGCAATGAAATTTCACCTAATTCTTTCATACGTTCTCCATCTGGCGTTCCCTCGTAATGTCTGATTCTTGACTTATCAAGTTTTATTTTAACTAGCTGATCCTTTTCTATTAAACTGTTTTGCTCTTTTTTGTAATCACTGCTTTTTAAACGTACGATAAATTTAATATCCTTATCCATCATATGTATAAACGCTGGCGTAGAAGGATAGCCTCTGTCCATGATAATAACATAGGGAATGCTGCCTATTGTTTCCGGTATTCGCTCCATCTGTTTTTCGGCCAGGCGCATTTCATTAAATTTCACCTTATTACAGTCACTTTCCAGTATCATACGATTCATTACATCATAAATACAGCCTAATCCTATTTGAGCTTGGGGCTTTGTGTTTTTCCGGCTTGCAGAACCATATAGTTTCAGTGTTTCAGCAGTGGTAGGAATATTAATATCTGAGCCGTCAGCGGCTAATATTAAATGATCTTTGTAAGTTGAAAAGGTGGAATCTGCATAAAAGTTACGGTTATGATATTTATATAATTCTAAAAAAGCATCTGGATTAAGTTTCATACGCTGTTTCAGATATCCTGGTTTTGAAATAGACACACCAGGATGAGCAAGTTTCATATAATTTCTCAGTTCCAATGCCAACGTCAACCCCTTTCTGTTTATCATCGTGAAAAGAAGATCCTGAAGAGGCATTTTTCGAATTCTGGTAAAATAATTTTTATTACCTGATCGGCAAAATGCCTTAAATTCATCAGAAGTCATTTTTTCTATATCCATGAATATACGTTTCTGAGAATGCTTCATGCATAATCACATCCTTTTTTGAGCAGGTTCATGGCTTCTTTTTACAATATAAGCATATCAAAAAAAGCAGAAGATATCTAATCCATTTCGGAATAAATATCTTCTGCTTTTAAGTTAATGACATTG
>NZ_QUGQ01000051.1:0-1585 GCF_003479155.1 Blautia sp. AF19-1 | reverse complement strand
GAGGTGACAAACTATAAACAGTCAAGAGAATTTTGAAATTTTTTTGAATTGTAAAAATGGGTAACTTTAATAAGCCATCTGAATACATCGTATTTCAGATGGGAGAAATTAGTATTAATCCACTAGAGATTAACGAAGTTTCTGTGCATTAAAGTCGATATCTTGCCTCTCCAATGCGTAGATGACTCTAATAAGCTTTTTGGCTACATGAGTAATGGCTACTCGATGTGGTTTGCCTTCTCCGCGTTTCTTGGCATAGTAAGTTGCAAATGTCATGTCAAAGCGGATTAACGGTAGACAACAATTGATAAGTGTGTAGCGGAGCTGGGATGATCCACGCTTAACCATCTTACCTCCGTGAGATTCAGTACCAGATTCGTTGATTCCTGGTTCTATTCCAGCAAATGCAAGCATTTGTCCTGGATTAGTGAAGTTAGATATATCGCCGTATTCAGAATAGATTACAGCTGCTGATAATGGTCCGATTCCAGGAACTGACATATAGTGAGGATGTACTTCTTCAATTAGTTTGTTGATTTCTTTTTCAATGGTATTAATCTCTTTTACAAGGGATTTGTATAAAGATAAAAGACTGTTCAGCTCTACATCAAAAATAGAGTTATTTACACCAACAGTATTGGCAGCAAGTTCTTTTAGTCGTAGAAATTGCTGTGGTGAAAACTTCCCCCGGGATAAGGAACGTAGCTTTTCATAAGAGGCTGAGTTCATACGAGCCATCTTTTCAGCAGAACCATAGTTTTCAAGCAGATAGAGAGCAGTTTTGGATAAGCGTTCATTAAAGAATGGTTTAAACTCAGGGAATGTATGATCTAACACATTTGTGATTTTAATAAGATAGAAAGAACGCTGTCGGATAAGTTTATCGCGTAAACGAGTTAATGACTTTAAAGAGTAAGCGTGGTAAAATCCTTTTGAATGGGGTTTGTATTCAACAGTCATTAACCAACGAGCTATTGATTCGCAGTCAACAGAGTCGGTTTTTGTACGCCTAAGTGTTTTTGATTTCTTGTATTCACTGATGAGAACAGGATTTACTTCCATGAAGGTTAGGAGAGAATTTTCAAGGAAGAGTTCAAGATTGAGAGCATAATGGGCAGTTGATTCAAACCCTATTCTTATGTCAGCAGGATTTGCGAGAGAATGAATGATTGTAAGCAGTTCATTAAAGCCGGCTTTATTGTTTTTGATTGTGACTTTAGAAACTACTTTTTGATCAGCTGCAGAAATGATGCAGCAATCATGTTTGTACTTGGAAATATCAATTCCAATAAAGTACATTGACATAGGTTTATACCTCCTGATAAATATTTTGAGCACTGCTGTCTTCCACAGAGAATTCGGCTGTGTAATCACGTAAATAAAAACGTCGATGCGTTAACAAACTGATTAACAGTAATAGACGAAAAGCTGTGGTCTGAGTCACCTCATACCAGTCAAAGCTGTAAAGTTATAGATACAGATCCACAGTGCCTTTTCAAAATATATCAGAGATGGAAATAAATACCCAGTGTTAACTGGGAGAAAGGAAAAATCCAATTACCATCTAAGATAATTGGATTATACG
>NZ_QUGQ01000050.1:0-1896 GCF_003479155.1 Blautia sp. AF19-1 | reverse complement strand
GCCCTTTGGAGGGCTAATAATAAACCACCAGTTGAACTGGTGGTTGCTAACTTTAATTCCACTGTTGAGAGAATATGCAAAGAATGGCATGTTTACAAAACGAAAAAAATTGGACATTAATGAAAAGTCTCTTGTGGAATTGTTGTATGATAATACATATTTTGAGTATTTGGAGAATAATCTGAGCGAAAGCGAGAAGAAATAATATGCAAGTTTTTAAGGGAGAAGATTATAAAGACGTAATAGGCGCTATGTCAGATGATTATGGGAAATATTTTAGCAATACATCGCCATTTTATGACGAAAAGTGGTCGCCCTTTAATCTTGGAATATACATGGATAGACAAGATGATAAACCTAAGGCTTCAAAGTATATTGGCGTTATGCCTGCTTTAGACAGAAATGCTGATCAAACGGAAATGTTCGGCGAAGAATTGCCTGTTATCAAAATTGTCTCAAGATTTTATGCAGATTTACCATTGAAAATGTTGAAAAGAGTGTTGGCTGGTAATGACTATTATGAAAACCCCGATATGATAAAAATAAAAAATTACTCTGGAATAGAATGGAGAAATTTACTTAAAAATAATGGTGACAACGAAAAAGGGAAAACTGAGGAAAGCCAAAATAAGGAAAGCGATGAAATACTTTTTGGGACGGTTCAGGGAATTGGCAGTATTGAATTATCCAGTAAATCAGGGGAATCTCAGGCAGATGATATAGACTATGGTCTTGCAAATCTTTTTGGCGTTTTTGAAATTCTTGATTTTTTGGATAAAGCAAAAAAAGTGTGTGAGAAAAATTTAAAAAAACAATCACAAAAAGTGGAAGAAAATTTAAATTGCAAAATTAAGGGAAGGATTTTAATACAGAAGCAGCTTAAGTATAATACTTCAAAAGGACAGAATCAAAAAATATATTGCGCCTATAATAAAATGACAGAAGATATACGGGAAAATCAAATTATCAAATATGCATTATATTTATGCAAAAATCATGAAATAGGTGCATCATTAGAAGAAGATATTCGCTTTTGTATGAATGCGTTAAAAAATGTTCCTTTAAAGAAATGTAGTGTGGCAGATTTCATCGGATTAAAAAACAATGGCGCTTTCCGACAGTATAAAGATGCATTAGTAGCGGCAAAAAAAATCATAAAAAGATATGGCGTATCTGAGTTAGGTGAGAAATTAAAGGATGAAACGGGAAAAGAATCTAGAGATGTTCAACTGGTCAGCGGAGAAGTTACACCTTATTATATAGATATTAATTTGTTATTTGAATATTATTGCCGAGCAATTTTCAAAGATGCAATAGAGGAATTTAATGCATCTAATACCATAAAATTTAATTTGGAAAAAAAGCAAGAAAGGAAATTGTTTCAAGAAGAGGATAAGAAAGAAAAGGATAAGGAACCGAAGGTTTATATGAAAAAGTATACGCCTGATATTGTTGTGACATATGGAAAAGAAGAAAAAGTAGTCGCCGTATTTGATGCAAAGAATTCAAAACTTGAAGATCAGGATAACCGTTCACGTCGTGCCAGAACGCATCAAATCATGTTCTATATGAAAGCACTAGGGTGTGATTATGGTGGATTGATTAGCCCGGCGGAGAAGTTGAAGAAACAACCTGGTGGCTGGAAGCTGAATATGGCTTCCAAAAATGACGGCACCAGCATGAACCTGTATTATATTCCGTTGATGTTTTCTAAAGAAACAGGGGAAGATGAGATGTTCAACGGATTTAAGAAAGATGTGATAGATTATCTTAATGAGATAGAGAAGGATTATTCTAAGAAAATTAAGAAGGATATACAAAAGCCATATATAGACTTTAAAAAGTAAGTGTCAAATAAAACAGTGTATAGAAAAATAACCGTCAGCCTTTTATACT
>NZ_QUGQ01000005.1:205377-206191 GCF_003479155.1 Blautia sp. AF19-1 | reverse complement strand
GATGGCCATGACTGGAAATGGTTTGCTGTGCGGCTGAAACATACGGATATGGAATATTTAAGAAAACACTGGTCGGGCAAAAAAGCTTCGGTACCAATGTTGGAGAAAAAGCACGACAAATATTTTCTGCGTTTTACGTATGCGGAAGAGGTAGCTTTAAACCGGACACCCGTCAAAGAACAAACGATCTGCAGTGTGGATCTCGGCATCAATACGGATGCAGTCTGTACCATCATGCGTCCAGACGGAACTATCCTGGGAAGAAAGTTTATTAACTTTCCCAGTGACAAAGACCGGATGTACCGTGTGCTGGGACGGATCCGAAGATTTCAGAGAGAGCATGGATCCCGCCAGGTGCAGGGAAGATGGGCATATGCAAAACGTCTGAATACAGAACTTGGTAAAAAGATTGCCAGGGAAATCGTTTTCTATGCATCAGAAAATAGGGCAGATGTGATTGTTTTCGAATATCTGGAGATGAAAGGAAAACTTTCCGGGAAGAAAAAGCAGAAACTGCAGCTGTGGAGAAAACGGGATATCCAGAAACGATGCGGACAGCAGGCACATAGAAAAGAAATCCGAATTTCCCGAATCTGTGCATGGAACACGAGCAGGCTTGCGTTTGACGGATCTGGAAAAATTGACCGTGATATACAGGATCACCGTCTGTGTACCTTTCAGAATGGAAAGAGATATAATTGTGATTTATCTGCATCGTACAATATTGGAGCAAGATATTTTATCCGTGAAATTTTAAAACCCTTACCGGCAACGGAAAGGTCTTTGCTGGAGGCAAAAGTTCCTGCAGTAAAGC
>NZ_QUGQ01000005.1:61624-205367 GCF_003479155.1 Blautia sp. AF19-1 | reverse complement strand
GGTCTTTGCTGGAGGCAAAAGTTCCTGCAGTAAAGCGTAGAACCTCATGTGTTTATGCGGATTTGAGAGACTTAATTTCAGAAATGGAACTGCGAAAAGCAGCATAAACACAGGCAGATATACCGTGGACTACCTGTTATGTGGAGACCTGCCGTATCCGGCATGGAAGAAGCGCGTATCCGCGCAAGATCTAAGAAACAGGCGTATCCGCCGATATTTTGTCTGCCGCCTAAAGCGGTCTGAAGCACGTGACTTTAGTCATGTGAGGTTCAGTTCGCCCGGCGCGAACGTTATTCTTAAAGGTGAAAGTCCTAAGTGCGCCTGTTAGCGGGAAGCACATAGCCAACAAGGCAAGGGTGTCCATTGTGAGATGGAATCTGAAGGAAGCCTGAGGCAAACCATTGGTCCGACGGACAGAAATCATGTATAAGGCTTACAGTTCGGATAAGACTGCTGAACAAGTTGAAGTCCAATAGCTAACAGAGGACTGGTAGTAGACATGGCGGATAGGTGATGAGAAAGATAGCGTATTTTAACCGGGGAGATCCTATGAGTGGTTTCATCAGCCATAGTAACAACGAATCATAGGAAGTCAGCAGATGTCATAGTAGCGAAGAAGTCCGGGAAACCGGATGGAGCAAAGGACAGAACAGTTAATCATCTGGAGTACGTCCTAATTGAGAGTTTTAGACGAAACACATGCCGAGAGGAGTACCACAAGTACTAAGTGGTCGGAACTCACGAAAAGGAAAGGAAACAGTGCATGGAGGAACAAGGAATATTTATAGAACGCATTCTGTCAAATGAAAACATGAATCGTGCCTACAAACAGGTGAAAAAGAATAAAGGTGCGGCAGGAATAGACGGAATGGAATGTGCCGATTTGCTTTCTCATTTGAAAGTAAATGGCCAGCAACTCAGAGAGAGTATAAGAAATCAGTCATACAAACCAATGCCAGTAAAGAGAGTGGAAATCCCTAAAGCAGACGGAAGCAAACGAAAACTTGGTATTCCAACTGTCACAGATCGCATGGTACAACAAGCAGCTGCACAGGTATTAACACCTATATATGAAAGAAAATTTCATGAGAACAGCTATGGATTCAGACCCGGAAAAAGTGCACAGAAGGCAGTATTAAAAGCAGTTGAATACATGAATGAAGGATATAACTGGGTCGTGGATATTGACTTGGAAAAGTTTTTTGATACGGTAGAACACGACAAGTTAATATCTGTTTTGAACAAAGAGATTAAGGATGGAAAAATACTTTCGCTAATCCGAAAATTTCTAGTAAGTGGAGTTATGGTTGGAGAACAGATAGAAGAAACAGAAATCGGAACCCCACAAGGGGGAAATATTTCACCACTTCTCGCTAACATACTGCTCAATGAATTGGATTGGGAACTTGAAAGCCGAGGACTTAAATTTGCACGATATGCAGATGACTGTATTATTTTTGTCAAAAGCGAAAAAGCTGCGGCAAGGGTAATGGAATCGGTCACGAAGTATGTTGAAAATGTTCTGCGGCTGAAAGTGAACAGGGGCAAGAGTAAAATAGGGAGACCCACAGAAATACAATATCTGGGATTTGCCTTCTATTATCAGTTTCAAGAAAAGAAATATAAGATAAAAGTCCCTAAAAAGTCATTGGATAAGGTAATGAAGAAAGTCAGAAAATTAACGAGCCGCAAGTGGGGTGTAAGTAACTCATATAAAGCCCAAAAGATAGCGGAAGTGGTAAGAGGCTGGATCAATTACTTTAAAATTGGCTCAATTCTTACAGCAACCCGAAGACTCGATACGGTTATTAGGTACAGGTTCAGAATGTGCATATGGAAACATTGGAAAAATCCTAAAACCAGATATAAAAATCTGGTAAAACTGGGTGTTAGTAAAAAGAATGCAAAAAGTGCGGCAGGGTTCCATGGATATGCTCGGGTTTGTCGTACAGAAACTATTTGCTATGCAATGTCAAATGCACGTCTGAAAAAGTTCGGGTTACTCTCAGCAGAGGAATATTTTTGTCAAACAAGATGTTAAGTTAACTGAACCGCCGGATGCGGAACCGCATGTCCGGTGGTGTGAGAGGTCGGCGGCGAAAGCCGCCTCCTACTCGATCAAACTAGAGTGTGTTTGAAAAACCATTTCCGCAGCCTGCACGCCCCGCTTTGCGGTATATTTTGCCCTCATTCAGTCGCCGTAGCCCGCTACGCCTCCTTCATTCAGACAAAATCTCCCACAAATTGGAACATGCAGACTACGAAAAGCCTTTTTCAAACACACTCTAGCGCTTTGCACACAAACTTTAGTTAGAAGCGTATCCCAATTGTTCTTATTGACTAAATATTTCCTCAGGGAATACAATATAGAAAAAGTAAAAAGGAGGGATACCATGCAGGCACTTTCAAAGAAAAAAACCGGTGATATCTGTACCATCAAATGGATGTTTGGAATCCCTGATGTTCTGGATTTCCTCCGAAGCCGTAAAATCAAAGAAGGCAGCACCGTACAGGTCATCCAGAGAATAAACGGTGGATTGATCCTTGGCATGGATGGAAAACGGATTGCAATGTGTGATGCAGCTGCAGACCGGATTCAGGTATGAAAGGAAGAAAAATCAAAATGAGCGGAACCTTGGAAGAGGAGCCGCTCATTTTGATTTTCCAAATACCCACAAAAGAATTTTCGTAGATAAGTGTGCAGACTACGGAAATGATTTTTAATAAAGATGTGCCAGGAAGTTTTCAAGTTTTTCTTTACATAGAACCGTTGCGAAACAGCCGCCAGATAGAGTAAAATAGAGCAGATCTTAAGAAAAAGGAAGTTGGAATTTTATGACATTATTAGAACAGATACAAAAAGAACATGCCGCTGCTTTTACGCACGGCGGAAAATTTCATGCGGATGATGTGTTCTCTGCGGCACTGCTTCTGCATTTTAATCCGCAGCTTACCATCCAGCGCGGAAATCGTGTGCCGGAGGATTTTGACGGGATTGTTTTTGATATTGGAAGAGGAGAATACGACCATCACCAGAAAGACAGCCGGATCCGGGAAAACCAGGTTCCGTACGCGGCGTTTGGCCTTTTATGGGAGGCACTTGGCACAGAAATTTTAAGTCCGGAGATGGCCGCGCGGTTTGACGAGAAGTTTGTACAGCCGCTCGATCTCAATGATAATACAGGAGAAAAGAATGAACTCGCCAGTATGATCGGCATGTTCAATCCGGTATGGGATGATAACAGCGGAAGCGATGCAGCTTTCCTGGAAGCGGTGGCAGTGGCCGGACGGATTTTGGAACATAAATGGGAGCGTTTTCGTGCGGATGAGCGGGCGGAGCAGCAGTTTGCAGCTCTTCTTGCCGAACACAGGAAGCGGATCGCAGCGGAGAAAAAGGCAGGAACAATGGATGAAAAGATTCTGATTCTGTCGGAATTTTTTCCATGTCAGAAACAGCTTTCCGCGACTGAAATTGCATTTCTGATATTCCCATCGAACCGCGGCGGTTGCTGCGTGCAGCCGGTTCGAAAAGAAAATTCATTCAATTACAAGTATGATTTTCCGGAAACATGGCTTGGCCTGGAAAAAGAAGCACTGCAGGAAGCGACGGGGCTTTCCGATGTGTCTTTCTGCCACAAAGGAGGATTTCTTCTCACCGCAGAAACGCTTGACGATGCCGTCGCTGCCTGTCGCATCAGCCTTGCGGGAATGCCAAAAGCACCGGTTCTGATCCACATCGGTACCGATGCGATCGATGCGGATGACGCGCTTTTGCGGCAGATGCCGGGCATGGAGCATGCAGTTATTCTTCATAAACCGCTGCCGGAGGCCCCGGAACTGAACATCTGTGGCAGTTATGCCGTGTCATCACTTGAAAAAGCAGAATGGAAGATACGCCTGCGGGAATACCTGTCGGACTTGTTAAAAGAAAAGCCGGAGGCTGTCTGTGTCAGCGGTGATCTCTTTGCGGCCTATCCGGTCATGCACCAGCTCCGCAAGAAACATATTCCGGTTCTGACGGTATCAGAGCAGAATGGAAAACGGCTGCTGGTCCGCATTCCGTCCGGTTCCTGAGAATTTACAGAGAATCTCTCTCAATTTCACGCGTTAAACAGAAAAATTCCTCAATATGTGATTTGTTTCTTTGCATCTGCTGTTGTCTGTGATACAATATAGAAAATACGTGAAATTTTTTGCACAATGAAAACGAATGATATCATTTTTGGTTTATCTTCAAAAAAAGAGGCCAGACTTTACAGGAACGATACGTTTTTGTGATTTCATCCGAACGGCCTCAAAAGCAGAAAATGGCAGGCAGAAATCGACAAACAGCAGAGAGGAGAGCAAAACATATATGATTTCAAAGAAAAAATTTGGCACAACGGTAACAGCGTTCGGCGTGGCAGCCGGAATGCTTCTCGGTTCGGCTGCACCGGCGCATGCAGAGGAGACAGCGAAAACGGTGCAGGAAACGCAGAAAGATCAGGCGGATGCACTGGCCACGCAAAGTGAAACGGAAAACGGAAACACAGAAGAAGCCGTTGTTCCGGCTGTAGAAACACAGGAAACCGAGACACCAGCAGAAGAACCGTCCGTACCATCTCAGGATGAAAATGCCGCTTCCACAGAGGAGCCAGAAGTACCGGAAACGCCAGAACCGACAGAGGATCCGACTCCAACGGAGACACCGGAAGACCCGAATCCAGGCGAGATGCCGGAGCCATCTCCAAGTGAAACCCCGGAACCAACTCCAGGCGAAACTCCAGAACCGTCGGTAACGCCATCCCCAAGTGAAACGCCGACTCCAGCTCCGTCCGAAACCCCGGAACCAACAGAAACACCGGTGCCAACCGAGACACCTGCACCAGCACCGACAGAAACACCGAAAAATGATGAGACACAGGCGGATGACTGGATTCAGACGATTGATTACGGAAAATATATCAGCTCCATGAAAAAAGATCTCCGCGCAGGTTTCGCACAGGTCGACAAAGCGTACGCCTACGCAAAGGTCGATACCAGATTAAACGTCCGCGAAAGCGGTTCCACCAGCGCACGGATCGTGGGAACACTTCCGGCAAAGGCACTCTGCTTTGTGATCGCCGATGCGGATCAGGAGTGGGTTTATATTGAATCGGGCGATGTCCGCGGTTTTGTCCGTACGGATTATCTGCAGCAGGGAAAAGAGGCGCTGGAATATGTAACCGGCACCGGAGAGGATCAGATGAAACTGGCGGATCAGGTGATTGATCCGTCTGAAAATGAAGCCTTTCCCTATAAAAAAGAAACGGTTTATGAAGTAAAAACCTCAACCGGAAACGGTATTATCACATTTGCAAAACAGTTCGTTGGCAGACCATACGTCTGGGGTGGAAACTCCCTGACGGACGGTATTGACTGCTCTCATTTTGTATGGCAGATTCTGACCCGTTGCGGTGCGTACGATGGTGAATATACGACCTCCGGCGGATGGCGCAGCCTTGGAACGGAGGTTGCAAGCCTGGATGAGGCACGCGCAGGCGATGTTATTTGCTATAATGGCCATGTGGCGCTGTATGACGGAGAAGGAAAAATCGTAGAAGCGCTGAATGAAAACGCCGGTATCACCTGCGACCGCCCGGTGGACTGTGACACGATTCTGACGATCCGTCGTTTTGCAGCCGACGATGAAATCGGAGAAACGAACGCAGAAAAGATCTGGAATTACTTCTTGATGCACGGATTTACAAAAGAAGGAGCCGCCGGTATTATGGGAAATATTGCAAACGAGGCATCCACAGACCTCAATCCGACACTGCTTGAGTATGGCTCTACCAGCCGCACAAGCCTGAGCGGAGAGCAGTACACGAACCTTGTTGATGCCGGAATCATTTCCCGTGACGAAGTGATCCGAAGTTCCCGTTTTGGCCTTTACAGTGGCGGAAGATATGGATATGGTCTCTGTGGTTTTACAGATCCAACGATCAAAGAGTATCTGTGCCGATATACCATTGATCTTGGAAAGAGCCTTGGAAGTCTGTCCGGCCAGCTCGACAGTCTGATGGCCTACCTTTCCGACTACAATCCGAATCTGCTGGACAGATTGAAAAATGCCGAAGATGTTGACACCGCAGCAACTGCCTTCATGCGTGAATACGAAAAATGCGCAAACCAGAGCACACAGCAGAAACTGCGTACAACAGCAGCAGAACAGATCTACAATGTTATGGAATCGTATGATTCGCCGGTAGATGTAGAATAAACGAACAGATGATGAAGACGTGTTAAGGAAAGTCCTCCGCAGCAGAAAGATTCTGTGTGGAGGACTTTCTTACAGTAAAATAATTGAATTTATGTATGATTTTTTACTTCCAGCTTTTCAGTTTGTCCGCTTCCGGAGTCTGCAGCAGAATTTCTTTACAGTCCAAAAGAGAAGGACTCACATAATCACAAAATGGAAAAAGCTCTTTTGTATACGGTGTCAGATCCGGGATCATGCAGGAGATGGCACCAGCTGCACGCGCGGCCTTCAGACCATTGATGCTGTCTTCGGCTACTATGCATGCAGCAATCGGAACTTTCAGAAGAGACGCTGCTTTTAAGAAAATTTCCGGATCCGGCTTGCTGTTGATTACCTCATCCCCGCAGACTGAAGCATTGATATACTGGTCAATGCCAGACTGTTTCCAATAGTCTTCCGCAACGCGCCGCGTTGTAGAAGTAGCAACGGCAACTTTGATCGAATGCTCTTTGAGCCAGGAAAGAAACTCATGAAGCCCTGGCTTTTCCGGGACACCGTTGCGTCGAATATAATCGTTTAGATACGCCGTGCGGATTGCGCGTCCTTCATCGTATGTCACCTGTCCGTGAAACCACTCCTCAAACAGCTTTCTGCTCCGCGGAAGCGCACTGCCGCGCATCTGCGAAAGATGTTCCTCCGTGAGCGTAAAATTCAGCTCCCGGGCAGCTTTTTGCCAGCCCTCTTTCATTACAATCTCGGTGTCAAACAGGATACCATCCATATCGAATAATACTGCCTTTATCATAAACATGACCTCCAAAGCACTTCTGTATTTTCAGTTGCTTAAAAACTATGTTCAGTATACGAAAAATCCAGAAAAAAGACAAGCCCATGAGACAAACAGAAGACCACAAATTATACTTGACTTCAACCTAGCTTGAAGTGATATGCTGTCAAAAAATGACAAATCAGGAGGAATGACAAAATGGAAAAGTCAACGGTTTATTTTACCGACTTTCGATGTCCGGTTGGAACGAGTCAGCTTGACAAGCTGAAAAAGCTCTGTATTGCTGCTGGCGTCAAAGACATTGATATGGAAGGCAAATTCGTCGCAATCAAAATGCATTTTGGCGAACTGGGAAACATGGCGTTTCTTCGTCCGAATTATGCGAAAGTGGTTGCCGATCTCTGTAAAGAGCAGGGAGGTCTTCCGTTCCTGACAGACTGCAATACGTTATATCCGGGCAGCAGAAAAAATGCCCTGGAGCATCTTGACTGTGCGAATCTGAATGGATTCAATACCATTACCACAGGATGCCAGATTATCATTGGAGATGGAGTGCGAGGAACCGATGAAATCGAAGTTCCGGTTGTCAACGGAGAATATTGCAAAACAGCATTGATTGGCCATGCAATCATGGACGCAGATATTTTTATCAGTCTGAGCCACTTCAAAGGCCATGAAGCAACGGGCTTTGGCGGTGCACTGAAAAATATCGGTATGGGATGCGGAAGCCGCGCCGGAAAGATGCAGCAGCATGCCAGTGGAAAACCGGCGATCAATACGGATGTCTGTCGTGGCTGCCACCGCTGTGCAAAAGAATGCGGAAGTGACGCGATTTCCTATGTAGATAAAAAAGCGGTCATTGACTATGATAAATGTAAAGGTTGTGGCCGATGCATCGGTGCCTGCAGTTTTGATGCGGTTTATAATCCAAACAGCAGTGCAAACGAGCTTCTTGACCGGAAAATGGCGGAGTATGCGCAGGCTGTCTGCCATGGACGTCCGTGCTTCCATATCTCGCTGGTACAGGATATCAGCCCGAACTGTGACTGCCATGGGGAGAACGATGCTCCGATCCTGCCGGATATCGGAATGTTTGCAAGCTTCGACCCGGTTGCCCTTGACCAGGCGTGTGCCGATGCCTGCCTGAAGGCAACGCCGATCGAAAACAGTCAGCTTGGCGAGCACCTTGCAGAGCCGGGATGGCACTGTCACCACGACCATTTCAAGGATTCCAACCCGAATATTGAATGGGAGGCAACCCTCGACCAGGCAGAGAAAATTGGTCTTGGTACGAGACAGTATGAACTGAAACGAATCAAATAGTTTCTCAAACAGAAAAAGCGCTGCGTCACACTCCTGTGCGGCGAAACAGCAGCGAAACACAATGAGAAAGCTCCAGTTTCTCTTTGAAGCTGGAGCTTTTTACGATCAGATTTTTGCATTGCTTTTTGAGTCTGCTATTGTTTTATCCGTCTTATATCATCTCCAAAAACGCCTTATGAATCCGCACATCCGGGTCGAGCTCCGGATGGAAGGAGAAGGCCATCTGGTTTTTGTATTTTACACCGACGATCCGCTCTTCCACAACCGCGAGCACTTCCACGCCGTCCCCCACAGATGCGATATACGGCGCACGGATAAACGTCATCGGCACTGTTCCAATGCCCGCAACCGGTGTTTCTGTGTGGAAGCTGCCTAACTGGCGGCCGTAGGCATTCCGCCTGATGCACATCGGAATCGTGCCGAAATACTGTTCCGGCTGTCCCTTGATCTGTCCGTCGATCTTTTCGGCCAGAAGAATCGCACCGGCACAGGTCGCGAGAACCGGCATGCCGTTTTCAATCTGGCTTTTCATGATATCGAACATGCCAAGCTCTTTTAAAAGCTTTCCCTGAACGGTACTTTCGCCTCCCGGCAGTACAAGTGCATCGTAAGATTCGCCAAGATCGCGGGCCTGCCGCAGTTCGATGCATTTCGCGCCAAGCTGCTCTAATACTTTTTCATGTTCTGCAAACGCACCCTGCAGTGCAAGCACTCCAATTTTCATTATTTTCCTCTTTCTGCCATCAGTAAGGCGATTTCCTGCTCATTGATGCCGACCATAGCCTCACCGAGATCCGCGGAGAGTTCTGCGATCAGTCTGGCATCGGTGTAGTTGGTAACAGCTTTTACGATAGAAGCGGCACGTTTTGCCGGGTTGCCGGATTTGAAGATACCAGAACCAACAAAGACACCTTCTGCTCCAAGCTGCATCATCAGCGCTGCATCGGCTGGAGTTGCCACACCGCCGGCTGCAAAGTTAACAACCGGGAGACGGCCGTTGTCATGAATATACTGAACAAGATCGTACGGAACCTGCAGGACCTTGGCTGCCTCAAACAGCTCATCCTCACGCATTGAGGTCAGTTTCTGGATTTCACTGTTCATTTTCCGCATATGGCGGACAGCCTGTACGATATCGCCGGTTCCCGGTTCACCTTTGGTACGGATCATGGATGCGCCCTCATTGATCCGGCGGAGTGCCTCACCGAGATCTTTTGCACCGCAGACAAAGGGTACTTTAAAATTGCGTTTATTGATATGGTAGACATCATCCGCGGGGGAGAGAACCTCACTCTCGTCGATGTAGTCGATTTCGATGGCTTCGAGCACCTGCGCCTCTACAAAGTGGCCAATGCGGCATTTTGCCATAACCGGGATGGAAACGGCCTCCTGGATGCCGCGGATCATTTTCGGATCACTCATACGGGAAACGCCGCCGGCTGCACGGATGTCTGCAGGAATCCGCTCCAGTGCCATAACGGCACAGGCACCAGCTTCCTCTGCGATGTGGGCCTGTTCCGGTGTGGTAACATCCATGATCACACCACCTTTTAACATCTGTGCCAGTTCTTTGTTCAGTTTGTATCTCTCATTTGTTGCTGTCATAATAATCTCCTCCCTGCCTGATAAATATCAGGTGATAAATTTTGTTTCTGTTTTGGCTTTACTTTTGTTATGCCTCACAGTATACTGGTAAAGTGACTATAAAAAAATCGCCAAAACAAATATATTCAGTAAGGTCAGATAAGAGGAGAATGGTCGAATGCTGACGTATAATTTTTCCAATATAGGGTCAGATTCCCTGTATGAATATTTATATAAATGTATCAAAAACGACATATTACTGGGAAACATCCGTCCGGGAGAGAAGCTGCCGTCGAAACGGACGTTCGCGAAAAATCTGGGTATCAGCGTCATTACCGTCGAGAATGCCTATGCGCAGCTTGTTGCGGAAGGCTATCTGTATTCCATGCCAAAGCGCGGATTTTATGCAGCTGATCTGGAAATTGAGGATTCCATGCGGGATGCGGTGCCAAAAGAGATCCTGCAGGTGGCAAACGGGGAGACTTCCTATTTTGCGGATTTTTCCAGTAACCAGACGGACAGCGAGATTTTTCCGTTTACAATCTGGACGCGGACGGTGCGTGCTGTCCTGAATGACAACCGGATCCAGCTCATGATCAATTCTCCGTGCGCCGGGATTTTAAAGCTGCGCAGTGCGATTGTAAAATATCTGCGCGAGTTTCGTGGAATGCAGGTGCTGCCGGAGCAGATTATTGTCGGCGCAGGAACGGAGTATCTGCATAACCTTCTGATTCAGCTTCTCGGAAACGATCTTGTTTATGGAGTAGAGGATCCCGGATATCACAAAATTGCGCGGATTTATGAGAGTATGAAGGTACGGTACGAGCCAGTGCCGCTCGATCAGGACGGTGTTTCGGTGCAGGAGCTGGAAAAAAGATCGGTTGATATTATTCATACATCCCCGTCCCATCACTTTCCAACCGGGACAGTCATGCCGGTCAGCCGCCGTTATGAACTGCTCGGCTGGGCGGCAAAATCAGATCATCACTATATCATTGAGGACGATTATGACAGTGAGCTGCGTCTCGGCGGAAAGCCGTTTCCGACACTGCAGAGTATCGACGTTTCGGACAAAGTTATCTATATGAATACCTTTACGAAAACACTTGCCTCCACGGTACGGATCAGCTACATGGTGCTTCCGCAGACACTGGCAGAGAAATTTTACCGCGAGCTGTCGTTTTATTCCTGCACCGTCTCCAACTTTGAGCAGTACACACTGGCAGAGTTTATTGAGAATGGCAGTTTCGAAAAACATATCAACCGGCTGCGAAACTATTATCAGAACAAACGAGATCTGATTTTACAGGCACTCGAAAAGAAGCCGCTCGGTGATTACGTGACCATCGAGGAGGAAGAAGCCGGCGTTCATTTTCTGATGCATCTTCGCACGGATTTGAAAGAAGAGTCGATTGTCACGCAGGCGAAATCCCGTGGTGTGAAATTAAAGCCGCTCTCCGGCTATTACGCAGACACAGCGGAGGCGGCAAAGCAGGAAAATACGTATGTCATGAATTATTCCTCCATTGATCCGGCAGCAATGGAGCGGGCAGCGGGAGTGCTGCTTCATATTCTGCAGATACCTGGCAGATGATCTGCGAAGCGAAAAGAATCGGAAGGATTGAGTGGCTGGATGCAGAGAATGATAGACACTGTTTCCAAAATGGACATGTCTGCGCATCCCCAAGTTACTGAACTGATAGAATGGAGAAAAGCATATGACGAATCGTGAAATGATGGAGATTGCCATGAGGCAGTCTGCGGAAGATATGGGGTGCCGTGTGGAAGATCTCAAGGCGGACAAAAATGTTGTTGTTCCCATAAATTTAGGAAAGAAGGCCCGCAAATATTTGAAAGAGCCTATTACCTGCAATCTGGTTTCCTATGGAAATAATATCATGGCGGCTTCCATACCGGAGACGATGGATCTGGTATCTGCGTATGTAGACAAATTCGAATTTTACCACTGTTTTGAGACACCAAACATGCATTGGCTGAATGAACGTTTAGTTGAAAAAGGGCACAAAATATGTTTCATGGCAGAATACTATCTGCCGGACATCAGCCGGATACCGACTCTTTCCTGCGCCTATGTGACACGAGTATTGACACAGGAAGATTTTGCGGATTTGTATCGACCGGAATGGGGCAATGCGCTTTGCGAAGATCGGAAGAATCTGGATGTACTTGGCGTCGGCGCATATGACGGAAGCACGCTGGTGGGACTTGCCGCCTGTTCTGCCGATTGCGACGATATGTGGCAGATTGGTGTGGATGTCTTGCCGGAATACAGACGACAGGGGATTGCCTCTGCACTGACAAGCAGACTTACAAAAGAGATCATAAACAGGGGAAAAGTACCTTTTTACTGTACCGCCTGGTCTAATGTCAGATCTGTAAGAAACGCTGTCAAAAGCGGTTTTATACCGGCATGGGTAGAAATGACTGCAAAACCGGCAAATATTGTTGATGAGATGAACTTATAGAGGGATCTTCCTTGTCGATTCCCGCTGAATCAGCTGTGCATGCAACAAATACGTACTGATTGGGATGTGATTGAGAAGACTTGACAATGCAAAAAATCCACTTTTTCCGAGCTCCAGCCGATCTTGTCTGATGGTTGTAAGGGGCGGTGACGTACAAGCGGCAATCGGCAGGTCATCAAATCCGATAATGCTGATATCATCAGGAACCTGGAATCCCAGCTGCTGACATTGCGTGAGCGTTGCACTTGCAAGGGTATCCTGGTTGCAAATAATAGCAGTAATTCCGTTTTCCAGGAAACGGGGAAGATGCTTTTCCATACATTCTGACAGATAATAAGAACAGCCGATCGCAGCAGGAGAAGTCTTCAGTCCATGCTGGTGCATGGAACGGAGAAAGGCAGCATGGCGTGCCTGGAGAACCCGGGCACCGAGGGAGCTGCTCAGATAAGCGATCTTCCGGTGTCCAAGTCCGGCAAGATAAGAGACGGCAAGCTCCATTCCCTCCTCATTATCAATACCTACATAAGCGGTGGAAGGATTCCCTACTATATAGTTGTCGAAAAGAACAGCCGGTGTGCGGCTGATTTTAAAGTCCTGAATCCAGGGATCGCTCAGGGAAAAGCCGACCACAAAAGCTCCTATATAATCATGCTTCAGCATGAAAACATCATAATGCTGGCTTCTTTGGGTCTTAATATCAACAGGCACAATTTCAACATCAAATCCGGCCGGTTCTGCCATCTGACGAAAACCCACCAGGATATCATAGGCAAAATGATGCGGTTCCTGATACCGCATATTCTCTTTTTCTATTATAATACAGACTTTTTTTGTCGGTTTCTTATAACGCCGCAGCTTCGTATAACCCAGAGCTACGGCAGTTTCCAAAACCTGTTTCCGTAAAGCTTCGCTGATATCAGGCGCGTCATTGAGCGCTTTGGATACCGTGCTCTTGGAAACTCCCATTTTATCAGCAATATCCTGAATGGTAGTCATAATCGGCAATCCTTTCACAAAACAAAAAATGTAAACTCCCAGCTATCATAGGTGTTAAAAGACCTTTTGATCCCGGTATCATTATATAAAATCATAAGATAAAAAGCAATCAATACCTTGAAAAAGAAATGTTTCGTTAAGTTTCGAAGAAAGCATCCTGCACAAAAATCATCCTGAAAATTATCTGAATTTTACGAAAGCGCAGGGAAAAATGGAAATTGATTGACGAAGAAATAAAAAAGGCTTATAGTAAAGCTACGAAACAATACGAAACAAAAAAGTGATCGTGTTTCTTACAAGGATGCAAAAAACAGCTTTAGAGCTATGCGGGAGGAAAATGAGATGGAATTTAGTGGTGTATACCATAAAACTTCAGAACAGATGAGTTATGCCCTGGATGAGGACAGACTGATTGTCAATATCAAGACAGGATATGATGTAAAACAGGTTTTTATCCATTACGGAGATCCTTATGAAGCCGGAATTTTGGGCGGAAAAGAAAAGTGGATCGGAAAAAGAGAGGAAATGATATATAAAAAACGTCTGCCTTATCAGATCTGGTGGACAACAACGCTTCTTCCGGAATACAAAAGATGCAAATATTACTTTGAACTGCGGACGGAAAAGGAAGTCTGGTATTATTTTGAGGATGGTTTCCTGACAGAAGAACAGCTCCGGATGGATGGCCGTATGCAGCAGTGCTTTATTGTGCCCTGGATGAACCCGGCAGATATCAATCGCACACCGGCATGGGTAAACGAAACGATCTGGTATCAGATTTTCCCGGATCGGTTCTGCAACGGGACACCGGAAAAAAACGGAGATGATATCACACCCTGGAGAAATCACGGAACCGTAACAAACGAAGAAAAATTCGGAGGAAATCTGGAAGGGATCCGTCAGAGATTATCGTATCTGCAGGAACTTGGGATTACCGGTATTTATCTGAATCCGATCATGAAAGCAGAGTCCAACCACAAATATGACACGACCGATTATACAAAAATAGATCCGTTTTTTGGCGATGCGGATACAATGAAAGCGCTTTGCAAAGAAGCACATGAAAAAGGAATCCGCATTATGGTAGATGCAGTGTTTAATCATAGTGGAAGAAAATTTGAGCCGTGGATAGATATCCTGGAGCATGGAAAAGAGTCTCGTTATGCGGACTGGTTTATGGTAGAGGACTGGGAACAGGTTCAAAAAAGGGGAGACACCAGAGACCGACGGTTCTATTCCTTTGCATTTACAGACGGGATGCCAAAGCTGAATACAAACAATGAAGAGGTGATACAGTATTTCTGTAAAATCTGTGAGGACTGGGTACGGGAGTTTGATATCGACGGAATTCGTTTCGATGTAGGAAACGAAGTGGCGCACAGGTTCTTAAAGCGGATAAGAGAGCATTTAAAAACGATAAAGCCGGATATTTATCTTCTGGGGGAAATCTGGCATGATGCAAGCCAGTGGCTGCAGGGAGATGAATATGATTCTGTCATGAACTACCCGCTGCTGAGTGGAATCCATGATTTCTTTCTTGATAAAACAATGAAAAAAGAAGAATTTGAATATATGGTAAACCGTTGCTATACCATGTATATGCAGCAGAATAACGATGTACTTTTTAATCTCCTGGATTCCCACGATACCGAGAGGCTGATGAACCGTTTTCACGATCTGGACAAGTTCTACCAGCAGCTTGCAATCCTTTTTACGCTTCCGGGAAGCCCCTGTATTTATTATGGAACGGAGATCGCAATGGAAGGCGCTCATGATCCGGACTGCAGAAGATGTATGCCTTGGAGTGAAATTGAAAGCGAAGAGAATCAGAAAAAAATTGCAACGATGCGGAAACTGATCATGCTTCGAAGAAATGAAAAAGTGTGCAGAAGCCTGCATTTCCATTTTCCGAATGGTTATGAAAATGATCGGTGTGTAGAGTATATTAAACTAGACGAAGAGGGAAATAAAATCGAAGTTCTGCTCAACGCATCGGATGAGGAGATAAAAGTAAAAGGAGACGGGGAAGTACTTTTTGCCCGGGAATTTGATGGAGAGATACTTGGTGTAAATGGAACGTTAATTCGCAGGATGTAAGGGTTTCACCTGTTAGAAATATGTGCAGACAGGCACAAAAAAAGCATGTTTTCTGGAAAAGCCACCGGAAAACATGCTTTTTTGATCTCTTGACTCGCCAAAAACATAAGTAAGGAGCCATTTTTCGAAGGAAAATGAGCGGATTACGAATGTTTTTGAAGATTGCGTGAGTGCAAAGCACATAGCAATCTGGTATCGCAGTGATCAGACGTTTAAAATACCGAACGACTGCAGCAGCAGTGCGGCAAGGAGCACGGGTGCAATAAACTTCACCATGACGATATACAGCCTCTTTCGACCGAACTTATATCCTCCCAGCGTCACCTCATCGATGATGACCTGCGGCTTTACAACCCATCCGATCAGAATACAGGAGAGAAGTGCAACAAGCGGCATCAGAAGGTTATTGCTGATAAAATCCATGACATCCAGGATCTGAGCCGTTGCGCCATTTGGAAGCTTCAGTTCAAAATAAAGCGCATTGTAGCCGAGGCATACGATGATACCGACGAGACATGCATAAACGGTTACAATAACCGTGCTTTTCTTTCTGCTGATGTGAAATTTGTCGATCATACAGGAAACAATGGACTCCATGACCGATACGGAAGATGTAATGGCTGCAAAGGAGACCATAAGAAAGAAAATGGTTCCGATTACGCCGCCTGCTGCTCCCATGGACTGAAAGACCTTCGGCAGGGAGACAAACATCAGACCAGGGCCGGCGGACATACCCTCTGCTCCCATAAAGGTAAATACAGCAGGAACGATCATCAAACCGGCAAGCAGCGCAACGATGGTGTCAAAAATCTCAATCTGATTGATCGATTTCATCAGGTTTGTTTCTTTTTTTACGTAGGAACCGTAGGCAACCATGATACCCATCGCAACGCTGATCGAAAAGAAAAGCTGTCCGAGTGCATCGACAAAGACGGTGAAAAATTTCTGCGGCGTCATTCCTTTAAAATTTGGAACAAGATAAATTTTCATACCCTGCAGTCCCGTACGGACGACACCGTCTGCGTCGGTATGGGTCAGGGTCAGAGAAAAAACAGAAATTCCGATGATTAAAATCAGAAGGATCGGCATCAGAATTTTGCTGTAGTTTTCAATTCCCTTATTGACACCACGATATACAACGAATGCGGTAAGAAAAAGATAGATTCCCAACCACACAATCGGCTGCCATGTACCGGTAATATAGCCGGTAAAGTAACCATCCTCGGCAGCAGCAGTGCCATGTCCGGTGAGAAACACAGACAGATATTTTAATACCCAGCCGCCAATGGAGCAGTAGTAAGGCAGGATGACAACCGGCACGATACTGGCGAGAAGGCCAAGACCGTTCCAGCCCGGGTGAATCTTACCGTAAGCGACAAGCGGACTTTGTCCGGTTTTTCTTCCGATGGCAATATCAGTTGTCAGCAGGGTAAATCCAAAGGTCAGAGCCAGTACGATATAAACTAAAATAAAGGTTCCGCCTCCGTCTTTTGCGGCAAGATAAGGGAAACGCCAGATATTTCCCAGTCCAACCGCGCTTCCTGCAGCAGCAAGCACGAAGCCGATCGATCCGGTAAAGCTGCCGCGCGTATGTTTCTTTTCCATATAAGATACATCTCCTTATTGATAGACTGACTGTTTTTAACAGCCGAATACTTCTATTATAAAGTTCGGACGATACTTCGTCAACCAGAAGATCTATAGATTGACAAATTCGATTAGTTGTACTATCATCTAATTAGTTGTATATGCATCTATTTGAAACAGATCGAGAATGGACAGGAGGAACAGAAAAATGGATCCAACAGAACGGAAAATAACAAAAATAGCGCGGGAAGCCGGGAAATTTACGGTGCAGGCAATGAAAGAAGAAGGCATCGGTACGGCAGAATTTGACTTTATCCATCTGGTGCGCCATCATCCGGGCATCACCCAGACGGAAGTGCGCGAACAGTTAAAGATTGATAAAGGAGCCGCTGCAAGGCGCGCTGCAAGCCTTGAGACAAAGGGATATCTGATCCGGAAACCGAATCCGTGGGACGGCAGAAGCCAGCTTCTGTATGCTACGGAAAAAGCAGAATCCTTGAAAAATTCCAAAGCGGAAATTGAAACATTCTTTTACGAATGGCTGCTTGCAGAGCTTCCGGAAAAAGAGGCAGAGAGCTTCTGCGAAACACTGGACAAGCTGTACTGGAAATCGAAGAGAGAACGGCAGAATCATTTTGCGGAACTTTCAAAAATTTTAAGGGAAAAAGCAGATAAAACAATAAAAGCAACAGCAGAAGGAGGCAGCGGCGATGAAGGATGAATCCTTTCGCCCGAACCGGATGCTCTCTTACTTTCAGGAAGAATGGAAAATTCTCTTTTTTGTTACGGTTTCCGGTCTCATCTATAATCTGGGACTTCTTGCAGGCCCCTGGTTTGAGGGAAAAATGACAGGAAAGCTGGTTGATCTCCTCGGCGGCACAGGAACCTTCCACCAGATGCTGATGCTGGTCACGGCCTATGTCGTGAGTATTGGCATTGTGCAGGTTTCCCGCTATTTCAAACGGTTCTATGTCAGAAGATTTGCCAACAACGTCAACCGGCATATGAAGCAGATTCTTTACGGAACGCTGGTTCGCAAAAGCCGTTTGGAGCTGGAAGCGGAAGGTACCGGAAATATACTGACGAAGGCCATTCTCGATGTAGACGATTGCGTAGAAGGAATGCGGAAATTTACAACGGAAATCTTTGATACCGGTGTTGCTCTTCTCGCCTATGCGTGTATGCTGCTCTGGTACGACTGGCGCCTGGCTCTTCTCTGCATGATTTTCCCACCCATTTCCTACGTGATTGCCGAAAAGATGAAGGTCATGGTACAGAAAACGGGCGCTGCCTATAAGGTACAGTCGGGTGCATTAAGTGCTGCAACCCTGGACCGTGCGACAAATGCCATCACGTATCGTGTCTTTGGCTGTGAGGAGGACAGAAAGGCCGCTTATGAGGAGAATCTTTCGGCTTACGAATCTGCCGCTGTGCGCGCCAATATCTGGAACACAGCTATGCCGCCGATTTACCGTATGATCTCGATGACGAGCATTCTGTTTATCCTGTATTTTGGAGGCAGAAACGTCCTGCAGGAGGGATGGACACCGTGGAACATCGCCGTATTTACCACGTTTTTGTCCTGCTACACAAAGCTTGCCACCAAATCATCGAGCGCTGCGAAGCTTTTTAATGCGGTACATAAAGCGCAGGTTTCCTGGAAACGAATCAAACCTTTGCTGCAGAATTCCAAAACAGAACCGGAGCTTCCAGCCGCAGCGCCTGCAGAGCTTAACGTCGATCACCTGCATTTTGCCTATCCAAACGGAAAAGAGATCATCCATGACCTGTCGTTTCAAGCGTCTCCTGGCCAGATCATCGGTGTGACGGGACCTGTCGCATGCGGAAAGTCAACGCTTGGAAAGACTTTTCTCTGCGAGTCGCCGTATGAGGGAAGCATCACCTTCGGCGGAAAAGAACTTGGAAAAATGGAAAAAGCAGACCGGAACCGCATGGTCGGTTATCTTGGCCATGACCCGGAGCTGTTCCATGGAAGCGTGGAAGAGAATATCCGTCTCGGGGGAAAAGAGGACGCAGAGGAGATGATCCGAGTCGTCTGCCTGGAAGATGAAGTGAAAGCAATGGAAAACGGAATCCATACCCTGGTCGGAACGGGCGGTGTCCGCCTCTCTGGTGGTCAGGCGCAGCGCCTTGCCCTTGCGCGAACCCTGTACCACAAACGGCCGGTTCTGGTTCTCGACGATCCGTTTTCGGCACTCGACAAAGAGACGGAAGTACAAATTTTTTTAAATTTAAAGGAGCTGGCAAAAGACTCTATTATAATCCTCATTTCCCATCGCCTCTATCTGTTCGACCAGATGGATCAGGTCATCTGGATGGATGAGTGCCATACGAAGGTCGGCACACATGAGGAACTCCTTGCAACGGTTCCGTCCTACGCAGAGCTCTGCAGCAATCAGACGAAGGGAGGCAGCTTTTGATGCAAAAGAAAGAATCTGTATTGCGGGTAATCAAAGAAACCGTTCGAAAACACGGCGTTTTATCAGCCGCACTTTTGGGAGTCGTCTGCGGTGCGGTTATTTTCGCACTGCTCCCGCCTCTTGTGCTGGCACAGCTGATTGACCTTTTGACAAAGAAGCATACCCTCTGGATGGAAGGAATTCTGCTGTATTTCGGACTTCTTGCCCTGACGGGTCTTCTGGAGTCGGCACGAGAGAGTCTTCTGACGGTATTCGGCCAGAAAATTACACATGCACTCCGAAGCAGTCTGATGGAAAAGTTCGGACGCCTTTCCGCCAACGAGCTGAACCGCCAGGAGCCGGGCGCTCTCGTATCAAGATTTGTCGGTGACGTCGACACAGTGGAAAACCTGTTTACCTCCGGGATCATCAGTATGTTTGCCGATGCGTGCAAAATCTTAAGCATTCTTGCCGTCATCTGGGTGACTAATCGTGGACTTACGATTGTTCTGATTATTTTACTCCCTGTTCTGTTCCTCTTTACCCGTTATGTTCAGAAAAACATGCTGGCCTCCCAGATTGCCAACCGCCGTGCAGTCAGCCGTGCTTCGGGTCACGTTCCAGAGACGCTGCACAACATCCGTACCATTCACTGTCTGCAGAAAGAGACGTATATGGAGCAGCAGTATGCGCACTATATTGATGACAGCTACAGCGCAATGGAGAAGACCAATTTTTACGATGCCGTCTATTCTCCGGTCATCCTGATTTTAAATGCCATTGTTGTTGCTGTTGTCATGCTGCTTTCGGCCTCCGGCAATCCGACCGTTTTAAAGCTGTTCTGCATGTCCGCCGGAACCGCCGTTGCTGTTATAAACTATATTTCCCAGATCTTTGCTCCGGTCGAAAGTCTTGGTATGGAAATCCAGACAATTCAGTCTGCGTTTGCCGGTATGGAAAGAATCAATGAATTTTACAGCCTGGAAGAGAAGAAAGAGCCGGCTGCGCTGACTGCAAATACAGATTACGGCATAGCGGCTGAGCTAAAAAATGTGACGTTTGGATATGACGAAAGCCAGGTCATCTTAAACGATGTAAGTCTGCAGATCAAAAAAGGCGAGCAGGTAACACTTTTGGGACGAACGGGTGCCGGAAAGAGTACTATTTTCAAACTGCTGCTCGGTTTATATGAGCCACAGAAAGGAATGGTTCTGATTTGGGGCGTTCCATCTGTCGATCTGCCGGATGCGAAGAAACGAAAGGTTTTCGGCTATGTGGAGCAATCGTTCCACATGGTGCCGGGATCGGTAAAAGACCAGATTACTTTGTATGATGCAAAGATTTCGGATACAGATGTAAAAAAAGCAGCAGAGCTGACCGGACTTGCAAAGACCATCGAGGCGCTTCCGGACCAATATGATACGATCTGTACACAGGATCTCTTCTCACAGGGTCAGTGGCAGCTCCTCTCGATTGCCCGTGCAGCCGCAGCGGAGCCTGAAATTCTGCTCCTCGATGAGATTACCGCAAACCTTGATGCAGAGACGGAAAAAATGGTATTAAATGCATTGCAAAGGGTTTCCAAAAACCGTACCGTAATTTCCATTTCCCACCGAACTATGGCAGAAACGGGACGCGTGATTCCAATTTCATAATTTCTTTTCGTTCATTAAATTTTTGAAACAAAGCGTGCCGGATGCATTCTGACAAAAAAAGATGCGCCGACACGCTTTCTTTGTCCCGCCAGGCAGAACAAAATAGAGCGGAGGAGCGAGTTTCAATTGACACAAAAAAGGGGAGCAAGTACAATAAAAGTAACGAAAAGAGAGGAGGCGGTATTCAGTTGAAAAAGAGAAAATGGAAATTCCGCATCGCAGGCGGCGCTGTCACGCTGCTTGGCATCTATCTGATGGCGGTCGGCTACGGAGAGACGATCACACTCACCATCGCCACGGTTGTCCTGATTTTCGGCATTGCCATCTGGTCCATGGCAACCCCGGAGAACTACAATTCCATGACGGATATGATTGCCATGATCTCCATGGAGAAGCCGCGGAAAATCGAAGAATTTTATGAGGCTTACAAGAACGTCGATACACCGTTCGGTTCTGCATGGCTTGCAAAATTCTACACGATGCGGCAGAAAGCACTCGTTTTCGGACCGGACGCCAAGGGAGAATATCTCTACTTCTGGCTGACTAAAGACGGTCATGTCGGTTATTTGGGATATTCCTTCATCGAAGGCTTTATCAAAAAGAAACTCACCACACCCGTGTATCCGATTCATGAAGATGTTGCAGAGAACCTCGCAGACCATCTAAGCTACCATTCCGATCTGATGATGTTCCAGAGCGAATTAAAAGCGAATCTGGAGCATTTCGTCAAAACCGGAACGGTACAGCCGTTTCAGAAGATTTCGGCGTCCCAGATTTACACTTTCACGGAGGATTACCGCCTGACGGGCCAGCATTTCGATCTGGAGGATACAGACGGAAACCTGGTTTACGAGATCGACAGCACCGTGCCGCTGAAAACATTTTATATCTACGATGCGATGCACACCGAAATCTTCCGTATGACGAAGGAACTGCTCCACGCGCTGCCGACGTACCGTTTTTATCTGTACGGCGAGCCGTATGGTGTGTTGAAAAAGCAGTTTGCACTCGTACGGGATCAGTTCTCGATGGAACTGCCGGAGGGAAAACTGGAACTCCGGGAATACGCTGGCTCCATCGGCCACAATTACTCGGTAAAACTGAACGGAACTATGATCGGCGCCATCGTCGACAATATGGATCTTACCGTCGGAAACATCATGTTCGACAATGCGTTTCTGATTGTCTACGATGCAAAATATCTGCCGCAGCTGACCGCACTCGCTGTGATGGCGGCAAGAGAACTGGCACGCGACAAGGACGGCGGTCTTTCCAATCGGTCCTGACAAAAGAAAGAGAGGGGAATCTATGAGAAAAACGACAAAATTGTTTTTGGGTTTTACAGCAGGACTTCTGCTTCTGTGCGGCTGCTCGGCGGCAGAAGAAAAGTTAGGGTATGAAAACGCGGATGTGGCAAAAGAAGCCCTTGCATCGGCTTCGTCCGTCCGCATGCGCTGTGATCTGGATAACGTTGACGCTTCGGGAAACATTTATGCGGATGAAAAGGCTGCCGCGTATATGAAAAACAGCGGTCTCTTTGATCAGACCTGGACGATCTCTATTTCCGGCGAAGAATGGTTCCATATGAAAATTGTGACGGACGAAGAAATCAATAAGATGACAAAATCCGCTACTACCTATGCATTCTATGATCCGGACAACAACCTGCTTGGCTATGCACAGGAGCGCGTGACGACACCGGATCAGATGCCGGAAGCGTATTACATTATTTTTCTCGATGCAGATCTGAACGAAAAACCATATTACGCATCAGAGGATGGACATACCATTTATACAGAGGGCGGAACGGTGATCGGTTCTGCGAAAAAAGAGATGGACTGGTCCGGTTCACAGTGCAATCTCTATGTGAACCTGGAGGATAACGGTACGCAGGTGATGGATTTCCAGGATAAATACGCCTTGCTCGATATGATGTACGATGAGGCAAATGAGTATTACAAAGATAACAAGTAAGGCGGAGGAAAAAGGCAGTTGAAAAAGAGAATATATACAGCCGCTGGTCTTTTTCTTGCCGCCGCTCTGGTGCTTGGCGGCTGCGGAAAAGAAAAAGTGCCGGAATCTGAGTTTGCAACTGCGGATGAGGCAAAAGAGGCGCTTACATCGGCAGAAACCATAGAAATCTACTTTGACCTGTATGGAAGTAAACGAAAGACGAAGATTGTGGCAGACGGAAAAGTGGCGGGCTATCTTCAGAAGAATACGGTCTATATCAACGAGGAGGAGTGGTTTTCGATTGACTATGTGGAGGATGAGCCCATCAATGACAGAGAAGGCTCCGGCACGACGTACGGCTATTACGACGCATCCGGTACGTGTCTTGGCTATGCGCAGGAGCAGTATGTGGATACCTCCTATGGAAAAGATACAAGACTGATTTTCCTTGATGTAGATGAAACGCCGCTCGATTACCAGAGTTCGAGAAGCGGCAGGATTCTGTATGATGAAAATGACGAGGAGATCGGCAGCGGAAAGATCGGGCGATCCGGGGTCAGTCTTCTTGACCAGTGGTACACGAATCTTTACTGTGCCGTCTTTAAGACCGAGACGGACGGCGCGCGGCAGATTGATTTCATGGACCGGATGGCGATGCTGTGGCGTCTGGAGCGCGATTACCGCTCAATTGACGACAATCCTGTCAACACCGGCGTGCAGATTTATGAAACGGTTGCCGTTGTTTTTGTGCTGATCCTGTTGATTGGTTCGTCTTTCTCAAAATGGAGACAAAAAAAGAAAAATTAAAGGGAATGCTCGCTTCCTGGACGGCTGGTTTTGAGAAAAAACCACTGGCAGGAAGGGGGCATTTTATACGCTTGTGAATCTTGCACAATTTCTGGTTTCATGCTAAAATTGTGCAGGTATAACGTTTGTTATACTTCTTATATTTATTTTTGAGAAAAGGTATGAAATACAAATGAACGATACAGAAACAAAAAACACAGCGGTAAAAGCGCCGGCACTGATGTCCACGCGGCCTGTGACAGCACAGGATGCGCTGGATCAGTGTGAGAAGCTTTCGCCTATGATGGTACATTATTGCCAGACGAAGACGGGCTTGACTGACCCGGCTAATACCATTTTGTTTTACCGCTTAGGTGATTTCTACGAAATGTTCTTCGAGGATGCCACCCTGGTATCCAAAGAACTTGAGCTTACGCTGACCGGAAAGGACTGCGGCATGGAGGAGCGCGCTCCGATGTGCGGTATCCCGTATCACGCTGCAGAAGGGTATATCAACCGTCTTGTAGAGAACGGCCATAAGGTTGCGATCTGCGAGCAGATGGAGGACCCGAAACAGGCAAAGGGCATGGTAAAGCGCGAAGTCATCCGCGTTGTCACACCGGGTACGACGCTGATCCCGCAGGGACTTGATGAGACGAAGAACAACTACATCATGTCGATCGTCTGCATGGAGGGATGCTTCGGTATCTCTACAGCAGATATCTCGACCGGCCAGTGCTTCGTCACGGAAATGGACAAGCCGCGCCGCCTTGTGGATGAGATCACGAAGTTTATGCCGGCGGAAATCATCTGCAATCAGTCGTTCCTGCTCTGCGGGATTGATGTGGAGGATCTCCGGACCCGCCTTCATATCTGCGTGAATGCATTGGAAGACTGGTATTTCGACGATGACATCTGCCGCCGTACACTGCAGGAACAGTTCCATGCTGCTACGATGGAAGGCCTTGGCATCGCCGATTACAACTGCGGAACAATTGCAGCCGGTGCGCTGTTCCAATATCTGCATGAGACACAGAAATCGGATCTGTCTCACATGAATTCGATTACACCGTATGTGACAGACAAATATATGCTGATCGACAGCTCCAGCCGCCGGAATCTGGAACTGGTGGAAACGCTGCGTGAGAAGCAGAAACGCGGCTCCCTGCTCTGGGTTCTCGACAAAACCCGCACGGCGATGGGCGCGCGTCTTCTGCGAAGCTACGTGGAGCAGCCATTGATCGACGAGGATGAAATCAATGCAAGACTCGATGCTGTAGAGGCTCTAACGGGGCAGGCGATGCTACGCGAGGAAATCCGTGAATACCTCCGTCCGGTTTATGACCTTGAGCGTCTCGTCGGAAGAATCAGCTACCAGTCCGCGAATCCGCGTGACCTGATCGCCTTTAAATCGTCGCTGCAGATGCTGCCTTACATCAAGCAGCTCTTAAACTCGTTTGACGGCGGCGCTTTGGCGCAGATTCAGGAGGATCTCGACCCGCTGGAAGACCTCTATCAGCTTGTCGATGCGGCAATCGTGGATGATCCACCGTATCTGATGCGCGACGGCGGTATGATCAAGGACGGCTACAACGAGATGGTCGATAATTACCGTCACGCCAAGACCGAGGGCAAACAGTGGCTGAGTGAGCTTGAGGCAAGTGAGCGCGAGAAAACCGGCATCAAAAATATGAAGGTCAAATACAACAAGGTATTCGGCTATTATCTGGAGGTCACGAACTCGTTTAAAGATCTTGTCCCGGATTACTATACGAGAAAACAGACATTGACGAATGCGGAGCGCTACATTACCCCGCGTCTGAAGGAACTCGAGGATACGATTCTCGGTGCGGAGGATAAACTGTATGCGCTGGAATACGATCTTTTCTGTACGGTGCGCGATACGGTTGCCGGTGAGGCGGAGCGGATTCAGCGCACGGCGCAGGCTCTGGCACGGCTCGATGTGTATGCATCACTTTCCTACGTTGCCGAGCACAACCACTATGTGCGTCCGAAGCTGAACAGCCGAGGAAAGATTGATATCAAGGATGGCCGTCACCCAGTGGTCGAGAAGATGATTCCAAACGATATGTTTATCGCAAACGATACCCTGCTTGACAACGGTGACCACCGCGTTTCCGTCATCACCGGACCGAACATGGCCGGTAAATCGACGTATATGCGCCAGACGGCCCTCATTGTGCTGATGGCACAGATCGGTTCGTTTGTTCCGGCTTCGAAGGCAAACATCGGTATTGTGGACCGGATCTTTACCCGTGTCGGCGCATCCGATGACCTGGCAAGCGGCCAGAGTACGTTTATGGTTGAGATGACGGAGGTGGCGAATATTCTTCGGAATGCAACCTCGAACAGTCTGCTGATTCTCGATGAGATCGGAAGAGGAACGAGTACGTTCGACGGTCTTTCGATCGCCTGGGCGGTGATTGAGCATGTGGCGAATCCGAAGCTGCTCGGCGCAAAGACACTGTTCGCTACGCATTACCATGAGCTGACTGAGCTTGAAGGAAAGCTTCCGGGCGTGCACAACTACTGTATTGCCGTTAAGGAAAAGGGCGACGATATCGTATTCCTGCGTAAAATTGTACAGGGCGGCGCAGATAAGAGCTACGGTATCCAGGTAGCGCGTCTTGCGGGAGTGCCGGAGTCAGTGCTCTCCCGGGCGCAGGAGCTGGTGGAGCAGCTGAGCGATGCCGATATCACTGCTGCGGTCAAGGATCTGACCATGCAGAAAAAACCGAAGGCAAAGCCGGTTCACTACGACGAGGTCGATATGGCACAGATGTCGCTGTTCGATACGGTGCAGGACGATGATATCATCAAAGAGCTCTCGGAGCTTGATATCTCGAATATGACACCGATGGATGCTTTAAATACCCTGTACCGTTTCCAGGGAAAGGTGAAAAACCGCTGGAAATAGGGGAATACTGGATCAGAACATAAGTTAGAATCAATCCGAAACAGAAAGGAACAACATGGCTACCATAGCAGTACTGGATCAGAATACGATCGATAAAATTGCGGCCGGTGAGGTCGTGGAACGGCCGGCTTCCGTGGTAAAGGAGCTGGTGGAAAATGCAATGGACGCCGGTGCGACGGCGATCACCGTGGAAATCCGCGACGGCGGTATCTCGCTGGTGCGGATCACGGACAATGGAAGCGGCATTCCGGCCGAACAGGTGCCGCTCGCTTTTCTGCGCCACGCGACGAGCAAGATCCGTTCCGTGGAAGAACTCGTGCAGATTGCATCTCTTGGCTTCCGCGGCGAGGCGCTCTCGAGTATCTCGGCGGTTGCGCAGATCGAGATGATTACGAAAACGCCGGATGCGCTGACGGGAACGCGGTATGTGATTGAGGGCGGCGCGGAGAAGGCCAATGAGGAGGTCGGTGCCCCGACCGGAACAACCTTTCTGGTCCGGAATCTTTTTTACAACACGCCGGCTCGTCAGAAATTCTTAAAAACGCCGGTTACGGAGGCGAATGCGGTGACTTCTGTGGTGGAGCAGCTTGCGCTGTCGCATCCGGGGATTTCGTTTAAATATATGGTGAATTCACAGGTGAAGCTCCATACGAGCGGCAACCGGAATTTAAAAGAACTGGTCTATAATATTTACGGCCGCGACATTGCGCGGGAGCTGATCGAGATTCACTCGGAAAGCCCGCTGATGACGATCGACGGCTTTATCGGAAAACCGGTGATCTCGAGGGGAAACCGGAATTTTGAAAATTATTACGTGAATGGACGGTATGTGCGGAGCAAGCTGCTCGCCCGTGCGATTGAGGACGGATATCAAACATCGATGATGCAGCATAAATATCCGTTTACGCTGTTCTATGTCCAGATGGATGGAGAGGCGGTGGATGTCAATGTGCATCCGACGAAGATGGAACTTCGTTTTTCTCATCAGGAGGAGATTTACCGTCAGATGCGCGATATGATCTCAGGTGCGCTGAATCACAGGGAGCAGATTGTGAATGTTTCGCTTTCTTCCGACAGGGAACGGAAAGCAGAGGAAAAAGCGGCACGGAAAGAACAGATTGTTGTTCCGGAACCGTTCGAGCAGAAACGGCAGGTAAAAGAAGGCTTTGCACGGCAGTCCCTTCCGGTGGAGCCGGTTTCCAGCCAGAGCAGAAGAATGCCAATTTTCCCGGAGGTGGAACGAAATGGATACCGCGCAGCGAAAACGTATGTGCCGGTTCAGCAGATGACGGGAATGACGCGGGAAGAGGAAGAACTGTTTGAGCCGGGTGCAGGAAACGTGCCAAAGACGGCAGACCTCTCAAACGCGGACGCAATACAGCATCAGCAGGAGCCAGATGCAGCTCCAACGGTATCTTCCATGCCGGAAGAATCCTCATCTGCATCTGCTTCGCCTGAGCCAGAAGGCCAGATGCAGCTCTTTGATGAGCAGTTTCTTACCCCGGAGGCAGAGAAATCGCACCGCATCATCGGCCAGGTTTTCGATACGTACTGGCTGATTCAGTACGGCGAGAATCTCTACATCATCGATCAGCATGCCGCGCACGAAAAGGTACTGTTCGAGCGGATGATGAAAAATTACCGGGAAAAGAACGTCACCTCCCAGATGGTGAGTCCTCCGCTGATCGTCTCCTTAACGCCGCAGGAAGCAGATCTTGTGACCCGTTACATGGACGTTTTCCAGTCCTTCGGCTACGAAATTTCCCCGTTCGGCGGAAAAGACTATGCGATCAACGCCGTGCCGCACAACCTGTACGGTATTGCGACGGAGGAGCTGTTTATCGAGATTCTCGACAATCTTGAGGAGGTCCGCGAAAAGCCGCTGGAGATTTTAAAAGACCGTCTGGCGACGATGTCGTGCAAGGCCGCCGTAAAGGGCAACAATCATCTTTCCTATGCAGAGGCGGAGCAGCTCATTGCCGAGCTTTTGACGCTCGAAGATCCGTATCACTGCCCGCACGGCCGGCCGACGATCATTTCCCTCTCGAAACGGGAACTGGAAAAGAAATTTAAGAGAATTGTGTAGGTGATTTTTTTGAAAAAACCTTTGATTATCCTGACCGGTCCGACCGCTGTCGGTAAGACGAAGCTGTCGATTTCACTTGCCCAAGCGGTGAATGGGGCCATTATCTCCGCGGATTCCATGCAGGTCTACCGCCATATGGATATCGGATCTGCCAAAATCCGCCCGGAGGAGATGTGCGGCGTTCCGCATTATCTGATCGATGTGCTCGATCCTTCCGAAGAGTTTCACGTCGTGAAGTTTGTGGAACTGGCGCATGAAGCGATGGAAAAAATATACGCCGCCGGACAGATTCCGATCGTGACGGGCGGCACCGGCTTTTATATTCAGGCGCTTTTAAAAGAAGTTGATTTTACGGAATCGCACGGTGAACTGCCGATCCGGAAACAGCTGGAAGAAAAAGCAGCAACGGAGGAAGGCGCGGCAGAACTGTACCGGGAACTTTCCGAGGTTGATCCTGCTTCCGCGGAGACGATTCACCCGAATAATGTAAAACGTGTAATCCGGGCGCTGGAATATTATCACGAGACAGGACAGAAGATTTCGGAGCACAACGAGGAGCAGAAGCAGAAGGAATCTCCGTACTGTTCTGCTTATTTTGTGCTGAACGACGAACGTTCGATTCTGTATGACCGCATTGACAGGCGCGTCGATCAGATGATCTGCGACGGACTGGTTGATGAAGTTTTCCGTTTGAAAGAAATGGGATACACAAGAGATCTTGTCTCCATGCAGGGACTGGGCTACAAAGAACTGTTCCCGTATCTTGCGGGCGAATGCACGCTGGAGGAGGCCGTCTATATCATCAAGCGGGACACCCGTCATTTTGCCAAACGGCAGCTGACCTGGTTCCGCCGGGAAAAGGATGTGATCTGGCTGAACAAGCCAGATTTTGACTACGACGAAGAAAAAATATTATCATATATGCTGGATCGCTGGAACGAAATCGTTTCGGCCGATGCAAAGGAAGAAGGAGAACAATCATGTTGACAGAAAAAGCTGCTATGTACAGCACACTTGGCATTTCCAAAGAAGTTTTCGCATTTGGAACGAAAATTGAGGAAGAATTAAAAGAGCGTTTTGCAAAAATTGATGAAATCGCAGAATACAACCAGTTAAAGGTCATCCACGCCATGCAGGCAAGCAAGGTCAGCGAGGCATGCTTATATGGAACCACAGGATACGGATACAATGACCTGGGACGTGATACGCTGGAGCAGGTCTATGCAACGTGCTTCGGCACTGAGGATGCACTGGTACGCCCGCAGATCGCCTGCGGAACCCATGCGCTTGCAACGGCGCTTTCCGGAAATCTCCGCCCGGGCGACGAACTGCTTTCTCCTGTTGGAAAACCGTACGACACCCTTGAGGAAGTGATCGGCATCCGCCCGTCCGTCGGATCTCTTGCGGAATATGGCGTAACTTACCGCCAGGTAGATTTAAAAGAGGACGGCTCTTTCGATTACGAAGAAATCAAAAATGCCATCAACAAAAAGACAAAGATGGTGACGATTCAGAGATCGAAAGGATATCAGACCAGACCGACGCTTTCTGTTACCCGCATCGGTGAACTGATTGCATTTATTAAAAATATCAAACCAGATGTCATCTGTATGGTTGATAACTGCTACGGCGAGTTCGTGGAGACGATCGAACCGACCAATGTCGGTGCAGATCTGATGGTCGGATCCCTGATCAAAAACCCGGGCGGCGGACTGGCTCCGGCCGGCGGTTACATTGTTGGAAAGAAAAAGTACGTGGAAAATGCAGCATACCGTCTGCTCTCCCCGGGACTTGGAAAAGAGGTTGGCGCAACACTCGGTGTGAACGGTTCCTTCTACCAGGGATTCTTCCTGGCACCGACCGTTACCGCAGCGGCATTAAAAGGTGCTGTCTTTGCTGCAAATGTTTATGAGAAACTGGGATTTGCCGTTGTTCCAAACGGAACCGAGAGCCGTCACGACATCATTCAGGCGGTGACCTTTGGAAAACCGGAAGGCGTCATCGCATTCTGCCAGGGTATCCAGGCAGCTGCCCCGGTCGACAGCTTCGTTTCCCCGGAACCTTGGGATATGCCAGGCTACGACAGCCCAGTTATCATGGCAGCTGGCGCTTTCGTGCAGGGCTCTTCCATTGAACTTTCTGCCGACGGCCCGATCAAACCGCCGTACGCTGTCTATTTCCAGGGTGGGCTTACGTGGCAGCACGCAAAATTCGGTATTCTGATGAGTCTTCAGAAACTCGTCGATGCCGGTATGGTGACATTATAATGGCAAAAAATGTGGTAATTATCGGCGGCGGCGCGAGCGGACTGATGGCGGCAATTTGGGCCTCACGTCTCGGTGCCGCGGTCACCGTTCTGGAAAAGAACGATAAACCGGGCAGAAAGCTTCTTGCGACCGGAAACGGACGGTGTAATTTTACCAATCGTTATCAGGATGCATCGTGCTACCGCACGGGAAATCAGGAGCGTGCATCACGGGTTCTCGAACAGTTTACCGAACAGGACACCGAACAGTTTTTTGAACAGCTCGGCATCCGCATCCGGAGCCGTGAAGGCTGGCTTTATCCGGCCAGCGAGCAGGCACAGTCCGTTCTTGATCTGCTGGTTTTGGAAGCCAGATTCCGAAAGGTAAAAATCAAGACACGGGAAACGGCTGTTGCAGTGGAAAAAGCCGAAAATGGTTATCTGGTGCGCACCGAAGGATGGCAGTACCCGGCTGACAGCGTCATCATCTGCTGCGGAAGCTGTGCTTCCCAGATCGCCGGTTCCGACGGAGATACACTTCGATTTGCCGATCAGCTTCAGCTCGCTTCGATTCCGTTTTCCCCGGCCCTCTGCCCGCTCCGCTGCAAAGGAAACCAGTTTTCCTCCTGGGCGGGTGTTCGGGTGCGCGCGAAGATTACGCTTCTGGTTGAAAATCAGGAGATTCTGACGGAACAGGGAGAAATGCAGCTTACCGACTACGGTGTCTCCGGCATCCCGGTATTCCAGATTTCCCGGTTCGCTGTGCGCGCCTGCATGCAGAAAAAACGCGCTGAACTTCTCGTAGACTTCTTTCCGGAACTGACAGAATCGGAGCTTACTGCAGAACTTGTCAGACGGCAGGAAATCTGCCCGTATAAAGCGCCAAAAGAGCTTCTGATCGGTCTTCTTCCGGAAAAACTCATTCCGGTTCTGATCGGAAAGAAAAAGACTCCGGAAGAAATGGCAGGCGCCATCAAATCATATCGTTTACAGATCACCGGCCAGACCGACTTTGGAAAAGCTCAGGTGTGTGCGGGCGGCATCACGCTCGACCAGCTTACGGATTCTCTGGAATCGGTACAGCACCCTGGTATTTTCTTTGCGGGAGAAGCCCTGGACGTCGACGGCGTCTGCGGCGGCTACAATCTCCAGTGGGCCTGGTCCAGCGGAAGTGCAGCCGGAAGAGCTGCAGCAGGAGAACATGCATGATTCGGATACAGCAATTAAAGCTTCCAGTCACCCACACACAGGAGGAACTGGAACAGAAAATAAGAAAAACACTGAAAATCGGAAAACACGATCTGCAGGAAATTGAGCTCTTACGCCGCTCAATTGATGCCAGAAAGAAATCCGAATTAAAATACGTTTATCAGCTTGATGTAAAAGTAAAAGATGAGAACGCCGTATTGCGGAAGGCGAAAAGTAACCAGATCGTAAAAGCGGAGAAAAAGCCATATGTGTTCCCAAAATCCGGAGAACAGACTCTTGTTCACCGGCCGGTTATTATCGGAAGCGGTCCGGCAGGGCTTTTTTGTGCCTACGTTCTCGCAAAGCATGGCTACCGTCCGCTCGTTCTGGAGCGCGGCGAATCTGCAGAACAGAGAAAGAAAAGTGTCGATGCGTTCTGGAAAACCGGCGTTCTGAACCCGGAATCGAACGTACAGTTCGGAGAGGGCGGCGCCGGTACGTTTTCGGATGGAAAATTAAACACTTCGGTGAAGGATCCATCTGGCAGAAACCGTGAGGTACTCCGGATCTTCACGGAATGCGGGGCACCGGAAGAAATTCTGTACGATCAGAAACCGCACCTTGGCACCGATCAGCTCATCGGAATTGTGACAACGATGCGGAAAAAGATCGAGGCATGGGGCGGAGAAGTCCGTTTCGGAGCAAAAGTGACGGACTTTGGGATTGAAAACGGCAGACTCACTTCTGTAACCGTCAATGAAACCGAGAAGATTGCCGCGGAGACGGCAGTCCTTGCGATCGGCCACTCTGCACGCGATACCTTCTTTAAACTCTGCGAAAATAAGATCTCCATGGAAGCAAAATCCTTCGCTGTCGGCGTCCGCATTGAGCATCCGCAGAAGATGATCACGGAGGATCAGTACGGACCGGAGGCACCGGATTTTCTTGGGGCAGCACCGTATAAGCTCACCAATCAGTGTGAAAACGGAAGAGGTGTGTACTCATTCTGTATGTGTCCCGGCGGCTATGTTGTCAACGCATCCTCGGAAGCGGAACGCACCTGCGTCAACGGTATGAGTTATTCTGACCGGGAAGGTAAAAATGCGAACAGCGCTATGATTGTCACCGTAACACCGGAAGACTACCGCCCGTACCATGTAGAGGGAACGCCGGACGTACTCGATGGTGTGGCATTCCAGAGAGCGCTTGAACACGCTGCGTGGGAAGCCGGAAAAGGCAAAGTTCCGGTGCAGCTTTTTGGTGATTTCTGTGAAAACAGAGTTTCTACAGCACTTGGAGAGGTAACCCCTTCCATCTGCGGAGAATGGACTTTCGCCAATCTGCGGGAAGTTCTTCCGACGTTTATCGGAGACTCCCTTGTGGAAGGCATTCGTGCATCTGAGCGGAAAATCCACGGCTTTTCCCGTCCGGACGCCGTTCTTTCCGGCGTGGAAGCGCGTACCTCGTCACCGGTCCGCATTGTAAGAAATGAAACGCTCGAAAGTTCGTCGCTTACCGGTCTTTACCCGTGCGGAGAGGGCGCAGGCTATGCGGGAGGCATCACTTCCGCAGCCATGGACGGATTAAAAACGGCAGAGAAAATTGCAAAAAAATATATGAATTTTTCATAATTCCTATACATCTGCGGAAAGTTGTGCTAGAATGATGGGTGATTCAAACCAATGTATTCCATGAAAATTCCCGGAAGAGTGGTGGGAGGAATACATGAGAAAAAATGGATTACGAAACCTGCCGACGATGGAACAGCCATATGAAAAATGCCTGGAAAACGGCCCGGAAAGCCTTTCCGACGCGGAGCTTCTGGCTGTCATTTTACGATGTGGGGCAAGGGGAAAAACATCCCTGGAGCTCGCAAGAGAAATTCTTTCCCTTCCCGGAAAAGAGGAGGGCCTGTTAGGACTCTATCACTGTACAAGACAGGAACTTCTGCAGATCCGCGGAGTCGGGGAAGTAAAAGCGATCCAGCTCCAGTGCATCGGTGAGCTTTCCAAACGAATGGCCGCGGCCGGAGCAAGAAAAGGTCTCTGCTTTCATGATCCGGCTTCCATTGCGGATTATTACATGGAACGTCTCCGCCACGAGGATCAGGAGGTTCTTCTCTGCATGATGCTGGACACAAAAAATCAGCTTCTCGGAGAAAAGGAAATTACAAGAGGAACGGTCAATGCGACGATGATTTCGCCGCGGGAGCTTTTTCTTGCGGCACTGCAGTTCCGTGCGGTTCATATTCTGCTGGTTCACAACCATCCAAGCGGAATTCCGGAACCAAGCGGTGACGACATTACCGTGACACGGCAGATCCGGCGGGCGGGCGAAATGCTCGGCATTACCCTGCTGGATCACATTATTATCGGGGATCACTGTTATACCAGTATGCTGGAACAGGGAATCTGATCCTGAAAATCCGAGGCAGAAATGCCCAAAGGAAGGGAACAAGTTAAAGGAGCACGATGCAGATTCGAAATGTATACGGCATAGACCTTGGCACCAGTACCGTCAAAATCTATGACCTGAAGAAAGACACAATCACAAAAGAAAAAAATATGATTGCCATACGCAACCGCGAACAGGTGATTGCCGTTGGAAATTACGCATATGAAATGCACGAGAGAACGCCTTCCAATATCGAGGTAATTACCCCCATGAGCAACGGACGCATTGCGAATGTATTGATGGTAGAAGCCGTTTTGCACACGCTTCTCCACCGCTGTACGCGCCACATGGGATACCGCCCGGAGCTGTATTTTTCAGTTCCCTGCGATATGACAGAGATTGAACGGCGTTCTTATTATACGATTGCACATAAGGGAGCCTTAAAAAACTGCCGCATGTATCTTGTGGATAAACCAATCGCGGATGCGCTGGCACTTGGCATTCCGATCAACCGCACGAAGGGTTCCATGATTGTCAACATCGGAGCGCAGAGCACAGAGATTTCTGTTATCGCCAACACGAGGGTTATTTTTTCCAGAATCATCCAGGTAGGCGGAAAACAGTTCAACGAATCGATATGCAATCTGAACCGCCGCAAAAACAATTTCCAGATTGGCTCCAAAACAGCCAAACGTGTCAAGATTGCGCTGGCGGATCTTGGAACAGACAAAAAAGAGGCGCGGAAGGTGCGCGGCGTAGATGGTGCATCCGGTCTTCCAATGGAAGGGATCATTACTTCTTCCCTCGTAAACGAAGCACTCCTTTCCGGTGTTAATGAGATCGGCGAGGAAATCAAGCATGCGCTGGAGCGTACACCGCCGCAGATCCACGATCATATCCAGAAAGAGGGTATTTACATCACCGGCGGAAGCACAAGGATTCCGAACATTGACCGCTATCTTTCGAGACAGCTCGGCTGTCCGGTACAGCTTTCCCAGTATTATGACCTCTGTACCATCTGTGGGCTCAAGGAACTGATCACGCACGATGCGCTGCATCGCTGGGCTTACACGGTAAATAAAAAGAAGTAAATCTATCAAAAAGGACCCGCTATGAATAAGAAGAAAAAATTTCAGCTAAAAAGCAAACATTTACTTTTCATCATGACGTTCCTGTGTCTCTCCGGCATTTTAGGCAGTGCAGCAGACAAAATGCCGGTCACGCCGATCCGGGAAGCCGCAGGTTTTGTGATCATCCCGTTTCAGAACGGAATTAACCAGATCGGTGCGTATTTGACAGACTGTCTGACCGGTTTCCAGAACGTCAAAAAACTGTCTGCCGAGAAAGAGGAGCTTGAACAGAAGGTCACGGATCTGACTGAGGAAAACAATCAGCTTGTACAGGATCAGCAGGAGCTGCAGCGTCTTCAGGAGCTGTATCAGCTGGACCAGTCCTACTCGGAATATGAAAAAGTAGCAGCACAGGTCATCTCAAAGGATCCGGGCAACTGGTATGATACCTTTGTTATCAACAAAGGATCAAATGACGGGATTCAGAAAGATATGAACGTTATTGCAGACGGCGGCCTTGTTGGACTTGTTGAGGAGGTAAGTTCCAATTCCGCTACTGTCCGCTCTATCATTGATGACTCCAGTTCCGTGAGCGCCATGACAGCATCTACCTCGGATACGTGTATTGTATCGGGTGATCTGCGCCTGATCAGCGACGGAAAGCTTGCCTTTTCCCAGCTGAATACAACCGACACGGTAGCTGAGGGCGAAAAGATTGTGACATCGAACATCAGTGATAAATACCTCCGCGGTATTCTGATCGGCTATGTCAGTGAAATCACCGAGGACTCCAATCACCTGACGAAAAAGGGATACATCATTCCTGTTGTGGATTTTCAACATATTCAGGAAGTTCTCGTGATCAAAGAATTAAAACAGCAGGGAGGAGAGTAAATGCGCAGAAAAATCACGCTTGCCTTTCTGATTCTGGCAGCTTTCCTGTTACAGACAACTGTATTTCAGTATTTTCAGATCGCGTCCGTAACGCCGAACCTTCTTCTGATTCTGACGTCCGCCTTTGGGCTGATGCGCGGAAAAAAAGAGGGACTGATGGTCGGATTTTTCAGCGGTCTGATGATTGATCTGTTCTACGGCAGCCTGTTTGGATTTTACGCACTGCTCTACATGTATATCGGTTATCTGAACGGCTTTTTCTGCAAAGTCTTCTATGACGATGATATTAAGGTACACATTGTACTGGTCGCTGCCAGCGATCTTGTCTACAGTCTGCTGATGTATGTGCTGCAGTTCCTGCTGCGCGTGCGCCTGCACTTTTTCGATTATCTGGCGCATATTATTCTGCCGGAAATGGTATACACGGTAGTGCTCTCCATTCTGCTTTACCGGCTTTTATTTATCATCAACCGTAAACTGACCGAAAATGAAATGGAAGGACAACAGTCGCCATGGCTAAGAAGATAAGAAAATTTTTCCACAGACTCGGTGAAAACCGCACCCTATTGCTTGGTGTGGTTTTCCTTGCTATGTTTGCCGTCCTGATCGGAAGACTTTTTATCCTGCAGGTGGTGCATGGAGAAGAGTATGCGGATAATTTTGAACTGCAAATCACAAAAACCAGAACACTTGAGAGTACAAGAGGAAATATTTATGACCGGAACGGAAAACTGATCGCTGGAAATAAGGTTTCCTACTCCGTAACCATCGAGGATAACGGAACGTACAACACGACAAAAGAACGTATTCTCTCTCTGAACGCAGAACTCTATCGTCTCTGTAAGCTGATTCGTGCAAACGGAGACTCGATTGACACCAGCACCTTCCCGATTGAAGTGGATGAGAACGGTGCGTTTGTTTTTACAGGTGAAGAGGGAACGATCCGCGACCGTTTCCGTGCAGATATTTATGGACAGAAGAAAATCGACGATATGACGGCAGAACAGAAGAGTTCCAGTGCCGAAACGCTGATGACATTTCTTGCCGGACCGGACGGCTTTGGCCTGGATGCCTATTCTGACGATGAAAAATACGCATATTCTGCCAAAGATTTTGAAGAGTATGGTCTTCCATACCAGACAGACGAATCCGGAAATGCGGTCCTTTCTCTTTCCAATCAGGAGCGTCTGGAAATTCTGGTGATCCGCTATAAGATGAAACAGACGAATTATCAGAAGTATGTCCGCGTGACAGTTGCTTCCGGCGTCAGCAGCAATACAACTGCATCGATTGCAGAGAATGAAGATGTTCTGCAGGGTGTCAGCATTTCGGAAGATTCCGAGCGTGTATATTATGACGGAAAGTATTTTTCCTCTCTGATCGGTTATACGGGCCAGGCGTCCTCAGACGAGCTGACAGAACTGAATGAAGAGCTGAAGAGCCAGGGAAAAGAAGAAACGTATTCCACGGAATCCATCGTCGGAAAATCTGGTCTGGAACAGTATATGGAGACAATCCTTCAGGGAACCGACGGATCAGAAGAGATTATCGTTAATAACGTCGGAAAAGAGCTGGAAACGGTAGAGGGATCCCTGGTTGAGCCAAAACAGGGAAATAACGTCTATCTTTCGATTGATTATGACCTGCAGATTGCGGTATATAAAATTCTGGAACAGAGAATTGCCGGCATTCTGAAACAGTATCTGAGTGATGTAAAATCCGTTGATACCTCAACACTTGCCAATACGGATGCCGTTCCGATTCCAATTTACGATGTATACAATGCACTGATCGAAAACAGCACGATTGATATTTCCCATTTCTCGGCGGCGGATGCCACGGAGCGTGAGCAGCGGATCTATGCACTGTTCCAGCAGAAGCTCCAGCAGGTGCTTGCCGAGATTACGCAGGAACTGACCGTTGAAACAGCAACCGTTTACAACGACCTCAGCGATGAAATGCAGGAATATGAGACCTTCATCGTGGATAAGCTGCTTTCCAGTACGATGGGTATTCTTTCTTCAACAGCAATTGATGAGAAAGACGCCACCTATCAGGCATGGAATGACGGAACGATTTCTCTTCGTGATTACCTGACGTATGCGGCAAGCCAGAACTGGATTGATGTCTCAGCACTGACGCAGGATGATGCCTACCTGGATTCTCAGGAGGTTTATCAGAAGCTGACGGAGGTTATTCTGGACCGTCTGGCAAACAATACAACATTTGCAAAAAAGATGTATCACTATATGCTGCTGCAGGATATGCTCGATGGCTATGATATCTGCAATCTGATGTATGATCAGAACCTTCTGACGAAAGAGGATGACGATTATGCCGCTTATGTTGCAGGAAATATGACACCGTTCCAGCTTCTGTCCGATAAAATCGCCAAACTGGAAATCACCCCGGCACAGCTTGCACTCGATCCGTGTTCCGGTTCTGCTGTCATTACGGACCCGAATACCGGTGCTATTTTAGCCTGTGTTTCCTATCCTGGCTATGACAACAACCGCCTGGCAAACCAGATGGATACCGCATACTGGGCAAAATTGAATACCGATGAATCCAGCCCGCTGTACAACAAAGCAACCCAGCAGAAGACGGCTCCTGGTTCCACCTTTAAACCACTGATGGCGGTTGCCGGATTAAGCGAAGGCATAATTACTCCGACCAGTACCATCAACTGCAACGGTCTGTTCGGGGAAGGACTTGTCAACGAATCTGACTATGTCCACTGCCATCAGTTGAGCGGCCACGGAGATCTGAACATTGTCGGTGCCATCCAGAACTCCTGCAACGTGTTCTTCTGTACGCTTGGATATCGTCTGGGACTCGATGAGAACGGCACCTTTACACAGAAGCGCTCTCTGGAAATGATCCAGAAATATGCCGATATGTTTAAGCTGGATGAAAAGACCGGAATCGAAATTTCGGAAACCGATCCGAATGTAACCGATTCCCTTCCGATCCCTTCCTCGATTGGTCAGGGTACCAACAACTATACGACGACACAGCTTGCACGCTATGTCACAACGATTGCAAATTCCGGTACGGTTTATAATCTTTCCCTTCTGCAGAAAGCAACGGATTCGGATGGCAATGACATCGATATGGGCGCAGATTTCGGCCCGACGGTAAATTCAGAAATGGATGTTGATTCCAGCATCTGGGATCTGGTACACGAAGGCATGCGAAAAGTAATCAGCGTATCCAATGCGACCATTTTCCCGGAATCCTGGCCGGTAGAGCTTTCCGGAAAAACCGGTACCGCGCAGGAAGACCGTACACGTGCAAACCATGGACTGTTTATCGGCTTCTCTCACTATGAGAGCAGAGACGATATTGCTCTTGCCGTCCGCATTCCGTTTGGATATTCTTCTATGAACGCAGAGTTGGTAGCTAAGGATATCTTAGATTATTACTATGGCCTCTCAGACGATATTCTGTCCGGTCAGGCAAACTCCAACGGTGTTGCAAGCGTGAGAGCAGACTAAGGAATTTTTCCGGCAGAAACGAAGCCTGGGAAGAAAGCTGCAAAAGAGAAAGGATGCGTTTTTAAACAAAGGTTTGGACGCATCCTGCGGCATGAAAATGCAGAACAGTTTTCAACAAGGAGGTTCCAGATGAGTGAAGTCATTGTAATTACATCAGGAAAAGGCGGCGTCGGAAAGACGACAACCGCAGCAAATATCGGAATCGGGCTGGCACAGCTTGGAAAGAAAGTTGTGATGGTAGATACCGACATCGGTCTTCGAAACCTGGATGTCGTGCTCGGCCTTGAAAACCGGATTGTCTACAATCTTGTGGATGTTGTGGAGGGCAACTGCCGGATGAAGCAGGCGCTAATCCGCGACAAACGGTACGAGCAGCTCTACCTTCTCCCGTCTGCCCAGACGAGGGACAAGACAAGCGTAACGCCCGAGCAGATGAAAAAACTCTGCGATGAATTAAAACAGAGCTTTGATTTTGTTCTTCTTGACTGTCCGGCAGGCATTGAGCAGGGATTTGCAAATGCAGTTGCCGGTGCCAATAAGGCAATTGTTGTGACTACGCCGGAGGTTTCGGCCATCCGGGACGCGGACCGCATCATCGGCCTTCTGGAGGCGCAGGATCTGAGGGATATTTCTCTTGTCATCAATCGTATCCGGCCGGATATGGTAAAACGCGGTGAAATGATGTCGGTGGATGATGTACAGGAAATTCTTGCTGTTCCGCTGCTCGGCATTCTGCCCGATGATGAGCAGGTAGTAATCGCCACCAACCAGGGCGAAGCGATCGCTGGAAGCGGTTCCAAGGCAGGAGAAGCCTTTACGAATATCAGCCACAGGATCCTCGGGGAGAGTGTTCCCTACTTGGATCTTGACAGCAAAAAGGGATTTTTCCGCCGCGTATTCGGGCGATAGGAGGGAACTGGTATGGGTTTATTTTCAGGCAGAAAGCCGCACTCCGGCCTCGTTGCAAAAGAACGTCTGTCCAATCTTTTAATGGCAGAACGTCTGAACTGTTCTCCGGCATCGCTTCAGATGCTGAAAAATGATCTTTCTGCTGCTGCAGGAAAATACCTTACCGTTGAGGCGGATGAAATTTCCGTCACCATTACACAAACAACCCCTGTCATACTGACAGCGAAAATACCATTGAAAAGAAACGAGGAGTATCATGTTAAGACGATATAAGCTGAAAAATTATAATTTCCGGCTGGTCATTCTTCTGATTGCCATCAGCATCATTGGTGTGCTTCTGATCGGAAGTGCAGACAGTGCAGACCAGAAAAAACAGGCCATCGGAGTCGTATTGGGCGTAGTCATCATGATTATTGTCTCTTTGCTTGACTATAGCTGGCTTCTGAATTTTTACTGGGTTCTTTACATCGGAAATCTGATGATGCTTGGCGTTCTTTATCTCGGCGGTTCTACCGCAAAAAACACGTTTGGTGCGACCCGTTGGATTCAGATCGGAAGCTTTCAGTTTCAGCCGACCGAGCTGTCAAAAATCTTTCTGATCATGTTTTTTGCGATGTTTCTGATGAAGCATGAAGAAGATCTGAATACGGCGAAAACCATTTTTACCGCGATCGGGCTTCTGATTCCGCCGCTCGTTATGATTTACCGTCAGCCGGATTTGAAAAATACGATTACGGTCATGGTTCTGTTCTGCTTTATGATGTATGTGGCGGGCTTAAGCTACAAAGTTATCGCCGTTGTTCTGGTTTCCGGTTCAGCACTGGTACTTGCGCTTCTGCTTGTCATTACGCAGGTGAATTTCCAGCTTCCGGCGGCTCTTGACAAGACGATTGGTTATCAGCTTGGGCGAATTCAGGACTGGTTAAGCGATGATGCCGACAACGCCGACGGCCGTCTCCAGCAGCAGAATTCCATTACAGCCATCGGTTCCGGAAAGCTGACCGGAAAAGGACTCAACAACAATAAAGTTTCTTCCGCAAATAAGGGAAATTTCGTTTCCCAGAACCATAATGACTTTATTTTTGCAGTGGCAGGAGAGGAGCTTGGTTTCTTTGGATGCTGCGGAATCATCCTGCTCCTGTTCCTGATTCTCGTCGAATGCATCCGGACTTCCCGGAAAGCAAAAGATCTGTCAGGAACGTTGATCTGCTGCGGTATGGCAGGACTCATTGCCTTTCAGAGCTTTCTGAATATCAGTGTTGCAACCGGAATCCTGCCGAACACCGGTACACCGCTTCCGTTCGTCAGCTATGGACTGACCTCCCTTGTAACACTTTACATCGGAATGGGGCTTGTCCTGAATGTCGGGCTGCAGAACCGGGATTTTGTAACCAGAAACTATGAATTACTAAGGAGGAAAACCATCAATGAACATCGGATTGATCGCGCATGATGCAAAAAAAACGCTGCTTCAGAACTTGTGTATCGCCTACCGCTCGGTACTTGCCAAGCATACTCTTTATGCAACCGGAACTTCCGGCCGTCTGGTAGAAGAGGCAACCGGACTTAACGTCCGCAAATATCTGGCTGGACACGTTGGAGGCGTTCAGCAGATGGGTTCTCAGATTGAACAGAATGATCTGGATCTTGTGATTTTCCTGCGGGATCCGGAACAGCCGAAACAGCATGAGCCGGATGTCCATCGGATTATCCGTCTCTGCGACGTACACAGCATTCCGCTTGCCACCAATCTTGCAACGGCAGAAATGCTGATCAAATCATTAGACAGAGGAGAAATGGACTGGCGTGAAATCTACCGGAGAAACGACTAATACTACAGAAAAAGAACAGAAACTGCCTGTAACGGAGAAAAACGGGACTGCTCCGGAAAAAACCGAACATATTTTAAACCGCCTGATCATCGGCGCGGGTGTCTGTGTTGCTGTTATTGCGGTTCTGATCGGTGTGAAACTGTACCGTCAGGACCGCCAGATGGACATTACAGAGCCGTTTGCGCGAAGTATGGTGCTTGCCTCCGATCCGCTTTCGGCAGAAAAACGGTTTCAGGCTGAAACGCTCTCTGCCGATCTCTGTGTCGGTGAGACGAGCGTACCGCTGAATGATATCTCGTTTTCTTCACAGGTAAAGGCCGGACTGTTTGATCTGGATCACAAAAAAGTATTGTTCGCGCAGAATATGTATGATCAGGTCTACCCGGCCAGCATCACGAAGATCATGACGGCTCTCCTTGCCATGGAATACAACCAGCCGGATACGCAGGTAACGATCACAGAAGAGGATCTTGCGCTGGAAGATGGATCCCAGATGAGTGGACTGGCCGTGGGCGATACGGTAACGATGGATCAGCTTTTCCATGCATTGTTGATTTATTCTGCCAATGATGCTGCTATGGCGATTGCCCGCCAGGTAGGCGGAAGTGTAGAGAATTTCGTTCAGATGATGAACGATAAGGCAGCTTCCCTTGCCATGACCGGTACGCATTTTGCAAACCCGCACGGTCTTCACGATGAGAATCATTACACTACTGCATATGATGTTTATCTGATGCTGTATGCTGCCTATCAGCATACGGAATTCCAGAATACGATGTCAATGTCTTCCTACACGCTGAACATGACGCATGCGGACGGTACGGCGGGAACGATCTATTTAAGCTCCACGGACAAATATCTGACCGGAGAGAAAAACGCACCGGAAAACGTGACGGTGCTCGGCGGAAAAACCGGAACGACCGATGAGGCCGGTTCCTGCCTGGCACTGGTATCCCAGAATGCATACGGAGAACCGTTTATCTCTGTCATTCTTCATGCATCAACAAAAGTGGAACTGTACGAGGACATGAACACTCTTCTTTCCAATATCAACTCCTGACGTAATCGTTTTGCAATCCCCCGGACGGCGTTTTTTCTGCCTCTCCGGGAGATTATCGTATCCGTTTAGAAAAACAGAGCTCCTTTCCCTGCAAATTAGAAGATTTTTCAGAATTTTTTCATTTTACCATTGAAAACGTTGGTGAATTGTACTATAATTAAACCATGAACTTAAAAGTTTTTGGTGAAAATATCTTATTCTAATCTAAGGAGGAAACTGCTATGGTTCAATTAATTGTAGGCAAGAAGGGAAAAGGCAAAACAAAACAGCTGTTAGACAAAGTAAATGCAGAGGTAAAAACCGCAAACGGAAATATCGTGTATATTGACAAGAGCACAAAGCACATGTTTGAATTAAACAACAAAGTACGTCTGATTTCCGCAACCGACTATCCTCTGAAAAACAGTGATGAATTTATCGGATTTATCTGCGGTATCGTTTCTCAGGACCACGATCTCGCAAGCGTCTATCTCGACAGCTTCCTGAAAGTAGCAAAACTGGAAGGAGAGGACATCACAGATTGTGTTGAACAGCTGGAAGGCATTGGCAAGCAGTATAACATTACCTTCGTATTAAGTGTCTCCATGGATAAAGAAGAGCTTCCGGAAGGCATGCAGGATAAGATTATCGTTGCACTGTAACCGAAACTGTATTATAATAATTGCATAGCGACAAAACCAAAGGACGGCGCTTACGGCACCGTCCTTTTAGCGCATGGATTAAACAATAAAAGGAGCATACATTTTGTCTAAGCAGAAAAAGAACAGCCGCCGGCATTCGAGAATCCGTTTCCCTTTTCCGGCGTTGAATATTGGAAATATCATCTTTGGAGCCCTTTTTTTCTATATGGCAGTTTCACTTTTCTTTTACCTGACCGCCGATCATATCAAATCTTTTCAGGTTGTGCAGGGAACTTTATCCCGGAATGATACCTATACCGCATTCGCCATGCGGACAGAGAGCGTGCAGCTTTCCTCCGGCAGCGGATATGTTCAGTTCTATACCCCAAATGCATCGAAAATCAGCCGCGGAAGCGCTGTTTATGGGATTTCCGCAACAGAAAATGCCGATACCTCTGGTATTTCGGCAGATGCGGCAACGAGAACGTCGCTTCGTTCCTCGCTCGCACGTTTTTCTTCTGATTATGATTCCAGTTCCTTTTCCGGCATTTATCAGCTGAAAACAGAACTTTCCGCAAAGCTGCTTGCCGCTGCCGCTGAAAACGGAGATTCCTCATCACAGACGATATTTTATGCAGATCAGGACGGTGTTGTCGTCTACGGCAGTGATGGATATGAAAGCTATACGGAGGACAGCCTTACGCCGGAGCTTTTCTCTACGAAAGCCTCTGTGGTTTCCTTTGATTCCGGCGCGCAGACGGAGCCTGGAAATGCAGTATACCGTCTGGTGACAGATGAGCAGTGGGAAATTGCCGTTCCGGTGACGAATAAGCAGGTCGTTACACTTTCCAATTTCAGTACGATAAAAGTTAAATTTCTGAAAGACGGAAAAACACAGACGGGAACACTGAATCTAAAGTCCATTAACGATCAGAACTATGCTGTCATTTCGTTTACAAGCGGGATGATCCGTTATGCGGAAGACCGTTTTCTTTCAGTAGAGCTGGTCACAAACACTGGAAGCGGACTGAAAATTCCAAATACTGCCATCACGGAAAAAGATTTCTATAAAATCCCGGCGCAGATGCTCGTACAGGGCGGGGACAGCAATTCTTCCGGTTTCCTGCGGGAAAAGACCGATAAAAAAGGAAAAGTCATGCTGGATGATAACGGACAGCCGGTGACAGAATTTGTAAACGCCACGATCTATGAGCAGGTCAATGATGAAAATGATAATCCGGTCGAATATTACGTCGACATGGCCGCTTTTAATGATGGAGATATCCTTCGTGCACAGGATTCCGCCACAACGTATCAGATTGGAGAAATGGTTCCGCTGCAGGGTGTTTACTGCATCAACAAAGGATATGCTGTATTCCGCAAAATTCAGATCATCGATCAGAATGCGGAGTATTCTATCATAAAAAAACAAACGCAATACGGCATTTCGCAGTATGATTATATTGTGGAAAATGCATCCACCGTCAGTGAAGAAGATATTGTGCATTAAATACTGGAGGTTAGAAAGATATGCTGAAAGAGAACTATGAAGAAGTCCAGAAGAAAATCACAGAAGCCTGCAAAAGAGCCGGACGGAACCGGGAGGAAGTTACCCTGATTGCGGTCAGCAAGACAAAACCGGTCGAAATGCTTTCCGAAATCTATGATCTTGGCGAACGCAATTTCGGTGAAAACAAAGTGCAGGAGCTGACAGAAAAAGAGGAAGTGCTGCCAAAGGATATCCACTGGCACATGATCGGTCATCTGCAGCGGAATAAAGTAAAATACATTGCAGGAAAAGTTGCCCTGATTCATTCTGTCGATTCTCTTCGTCTGGCAAAAACGATCAGTGAGGAAGCGGTAAAGCACAACTGCGAAATCCCGATCCTGATCGAGGTAAACGTTGCCGGCGAGGAAAGCAAGTTTGGTGTCTCCGTAGAGGAAACCCTTCCATTGATTGAAGAAATCGCAAAACTTCCGGCAATTCATGTGGAGGGACTTATGACCATTGCACCGTATGTGGAAGATCCAGAAGAAAATCGTCCGGTTTTTCGCAAATTAAAGGAATTAAGTGTTGACATTGCCGCCAAAAACATTAATAATGTACGTATGGCCATTTTGAGCATGGGCATGACCGGCGATTACGAAGTAGCAGTAGAAGAAGGCGCCACTTTAGTACGGGTTGGAACCGGAGTCTTTGGCGAACGGGATTACAGTAAAAGATAACAGGAAGCCTTTCCAAGAAGAGTGACCCCGCGCATTCTGCACGGCTGTCTGGCCAAATGCCACAGGACTAAAAATAGGAGAGTATAAGAATGAGTGTTTTAGACAAATTTCTGGATGCCATCCGGCTGAACGACGATTACGAGGAAGAGGATGCTGATTCGGATAGCTTCTTCGATGAAGAAGACGATGATATAGAAGAAAAACCAAAGAAACGTTTCTTCCGTAAACTGGAGAACGAGGATGAGGACGAAGAGGAAGAGCCGCAGGCGAAAACGGTTCACACTGCACCGCGTAAACAGCCGGCGCCAAAGACCACCGCTTCAAGCCAGGCTGCTGCTGCACGAGCTCCAAAGCCAGCTGCTCCGGTTTCCCCGAAAGTTACTCCAATGAGAAAGAAAGCAGGTGCATTAAATATGGAAGTATGCGTCATCAAACCGGCTTCCATGGAGGATACCCGTGAAATCGCGGATACGCTTCTGGCCGGATGTACCGTTGTCCTTAACTTAGAAGGCATTGATGTGGATATTGCCCAGAGAATCATTGATTTCTGCTGTGGTGCATGCTACTGCATGAGCGGAAGTCTGCAGAAAGTTTCCAGCTATATTTTCATCCTGACACCGTCCAGCGTAGAAATTTCCGGCGACATCCAGGATATCTTAAGCGGAGCTTTTGATCTTCCAAATATCCGTACCGATTATTAAAGAAAATTATCTTTGCAGTAAATTAAAATGGATCCACTGGATCAATTATTGATTTACTTAGTAACAAAGGAAAAGCATCAGATGCAGGATTCTGATGCTTTTTTCATGAAAGAACATACAGGAGGCATAAATTATGAAAACACTTACCGTTAAAAGAGAAGGCACATCTACTGAATTTTCTTATGAAATTGTCTGGGACGGCAGCTACGAACGCCTCGCCGGCTGTGTGGAGAACTTAAAACTCCCTGCAAAAAAGGCCTGCATTGTCACAGACAGCACGGTTTCAGAACTGTATCTGGAAGAGGTAAAAAATGCACTGTCCCCGCTGTTTGAGACCGTAACCGCATTTGTTTTCCCGGCTGGTGAAGCAAGCAAAAATCTGGGTACCGTCAAAGATCTGTACACGCATCTGATTGAAAACCACTTTGAGAGAAAAGACATTTTATTCGCACTCGGCGGCGGTGTCGTTGGGGATCTGACCGGCTATGCGGCGGCAACGTATCTGCGCGGCATTGATTTCATTCAGCTTCCGACGACACTGCTTGCACAGGTAGATTCCAGCGTTGGAGGAAAAACGGGCGTCGATTTCGACCAGTACAAAAATATGGTCGGTGCATTCCATCATCCACGTCTTGTCTATATGAACATGGCAACCTTAAAATCCCTGAACGGCGAACAGTTTGCCTGCGGTATGGGAGAAGTCCTGAAAACAGGTCTGATCCGCGATGAAAAATTCTACATCTGGACCATCAATCACATGTCTGAGATCGAAGAGCGGATTGAGCCGGTATTAACGAAAATGATCCAGAAATGCTGCGATATCAAACGCCAGGTTGTAGAAAATGACCCAACAGAACAGGGAGAGCGTGCCGTTTTAAATCTTGGCCATACGATCGGTCATGCCATTGAAAAGCTCAAAAACTTCGAACTGCTCCATGGCCAGTGCGTTGCACTTGGAACCGTTGCTGCTGCCTATATTTCCTACAAGAGAAGTTATCTCTCCGATGAAGAGTTTTACGAGATTCGTGATATGAACGTCGGTTTCTATCTGCCAATCACCGTGGACGGCCTGAAATCGGAAGATATTCTGGCTGCAACAAAATCGGACAAGAAAATGGAACAGGGTACGATCAAATTCATCCTTCTGGAGTCTGTCGGCCATGCTGTGGTGGACCGCACGGTTACAGATGAAGAAATGCTGGAAGCTATCAATTCTATTAATGGAGATCTGATCGATGAAGAGTAAAAAACTTTCTCCGCTGGCCGTTTATCTGGTTTGCGCGGCAGCGATTGTCCTTCTGCTTGCAGCAGATCAGTATACAAAATCACTGGCAGTGCAGTATCTGAAGGACCAGCCGTCGATCGAGCTCATTCCAGGGGTTTTGGAGCTGTTTTATCTGGAAAACCGCGGTATGGCATTCGGACTTCTGCAGGATCAGTACTGGCTGTTTGCTATGATGACGGTATTGTTTCTGATCGTCATGGTGATCGTCTTTTACAAGCTTCCAAAGACACGCCGCTTTTTACCGCTTTTTGCCGTGCTGACTGTTCTGACGGCTGGTGCGGTCGGAAATTTTTACGATCGTTTTCTGAATCACTATGTCGTTGATTTCATCTACGTTTCGCTGATCAACTTTCCGGTTTTTAACGTAGCTGATATTTATGTCACCGTATCGGTCGCTGTCTTTTTACTGCTGTATCTGTTGTACTACAAGGACGAAGACTTCGCATTTCTGCATAAAAACGCCAAAAAGGAGGAGTCCGATGGCTGAAGAAGAACGGATTTTGGAAGTTACACCGGATTTTGACGGAAAACGGATTGATCAGTGCCTGGCCGCATCTTTTTCGGACTGTTCCCGTTCTTTTCTGCAGAAGCTTTTAAAAGACGGAAAGGTTTCGATCAACGGAAAAACGCAGAAAGCAAGCAGCAAGGTTGCCGCCGGTGATGCCGTTCTGGTGCTTCTGCCGGAACCGGAAGAACTGAACGTGGAGCCAGAAAACATTCCGCTTGATATTCTGTACGAGGATGATGATCTTCTGGTCGTCAATAAGCCAAAGGGGATGGTCGTACATCCGGCGGCAGGCCACAGCAGCGGAACACTGGTCAATGCGGTTCTGTATCACTGCCGCGGAAATCTCTCCGGCATCAACGGCGTTCTGCGCCCAGGAATCGTCCACAGAATCGATATGGACACAACGGGTGCCCTGGTTATCTGTAAGAGCGATTTCGCCCACCAGAGCCTCGCAGAACAGCTCTCTGTACATTCCATTACCCGAAAGTACCGGGCAATTGTCCATGGGAATCTGAAAGAGGACGAGGGAACCGTGCGCGGTGCAATCGGCCGCCATCCGACAGACCGGAAAAAGATGGCGATTAATGAACGGAACGGAAAACCGGCGGTCACACATTACCGTGTGCTGGAACGCTTTGGAAATTATACGTATATTGAATGCCAGCTGGAAACCGGCCGGACGCATCAGATTCGTGTCCATATGGCAAGTATCGGGCATCCGCTGCTTGGCGATGCGGTTTATGGCCCGAAGAAATGCCCGGTGAAAAACCTGCAGGGACAGACGCTGCATGCGATGGTACTTGGATTTATCCATCCACGGACCGGTGCCTATATGGAGTTTGAGGCGCCGCTTCCGGAATATTTTTCCAATCTGTTGCTGCAGTTTCGAAAAAATGTCTGAAACTGCTTAAAAAGAATGATATTTCAAAAAGTATATAGTTAATTTGTATAAGTTTTATCAAAATGTTCTGTACTTTCTGTGAATTCTGTAGTATACTAGATGTAACGAAAAAACGCGAGTTACTACATCTGTGAAAGCAGATTATTGTGACGGAATGGAAAGGAGCGGATTATATGAAAACTATCATAACGATTGGACGTCAGTACGGAAGCGCCGGACATTCCATTGGTAAGATTTTAGCGGATGGCCTGGGAATCAAGTACTATGACAAAGAGCTGCTGGAGAGAGCAGCAAAGGACAGCGGATTATGCCAGGAATTGTTCGAAAACCACGATGAAAAACCAACCAACAGCTTTTTATACTCTCTGGTTATGGACAGTTACTCCTTCGGCTATGGATCTACCATGATGGATATGCCGCTGAACCAGAAGGTATTTCTGGCGCAGTTTGATGCCATCAAGAAGATTTCGCAGGACGGTCCGTGTGTCATCGTAGGCCGCTGTGCAGATTATGCACTGGAGGAAAATCCGAACGTGCTGAGCATCTTTATTAAAGCAGATATGCAGGATCGCATCCGCCGTATCGCAAAGCTGTATGATCTTTCTGATGCAAAAGCAAAAGACAAGATCACAAAGATCGACAAACAGCGTGCAAGCTACTACAATTACTACACCAGCAAACGCTGGGGCGAGGTAGACAGCTACGACCTGTGCCTGAACAGCAGTGTATTCGGTATCGATGGAACCGTAGATATGATCAAACAGGCAATTGAAGTTAAAGAAGCGGGAATCCGCAAGATTTTCAGCATCTGATCAAAACAGAACATAGGAGAAACGACCCTCCTCTTAAAAATAAGAGGAGGGTCATTTTATGAAAGGATTTTAAAGATGAGAATTGTTATACAACGTGTAAAAAGAGCAAGTGTTTCGGTGGAAGAGAAGGTTGTTGGATCGATTCAGAAAGGTTTTCTGGTTCTGATCGGTGTCGGCCAGGGGGACGATGAAGCAACAGCAGACAAGTATATGAAAAAACTGCTGGGACTGCGTATTTTTGAAGATGAAAATGGAAAGACGAACAAGTCCCTGGCAGATGTGGATGGACAGCTTCTGATGGTTTCACAGTTTACCCTGTATGCCAACTGTAAAAAAGGAAACCGTCCAAGCTTCACGGAAGCAGGCGAGCCGCACAGAGCAGAAGAACTGTATGAATATATGGTCGCGAAAGCACGGGAACAGGTTCCTGTTGTCGAAACGGGAGTGTTCGGGGCTGAGATGGAAGTATCACTGGTGAATGATGGGCCGTTTACGGTGATCTTAGAGGATCTGTAAATAAAATTTTTTTGTTTGCCGAATCGGTAAAACAGAACGTGGTTTGCGAGATCTGTGAAACCTGTTTTTGTCTAGAGATAGTGTACCATCATCGTACTGAATTGTTTGTATTTATATAGTTTACATAAAATGATTATGTGAACTTGTGAAGAGGAGAAAATCTTTTATGCCGCAATTTGACTATCAGCAGCTGTGTCACTTTGTCCTTCCGGAACAGGGGGGACTGTCGGTGGAAACAATTCTAAAACGTTTTCTGCACCTGACACCACGTGAAATCCGCCATGCCAAATATATTCCGGATGGAATTCAGAAAAACGGTGTTTCCTGCCGCACAAATGCAGTTGTCCAGACTGGAGATACGATCACTTTTCGATATGCGCAGAAGTGTCCCCACCTTTCCGAAGATCAGGTTCTGCCGGTATCAGGTGATTCTGCCGGCGTACGGATTCTCTATGAGGACAGTGATCTCTGTGTCGCAGACAAGCCATCCGGTATGGTCTGCCACGCTTCCCACGGCCATTATTCCGATTCCCTGACACATGCTGCCGCATCCCTGTTAAAAACACCGACAGCGCCTTCTGAACTCCGCTGCATCGGCCGTCTTGACAAAGATACATCGGGTCTGGTACTATTTGCAAAGAATCAGCTGGCTGCTGCCAGACTGTCCCGGCAGCGGGAGAGCGGCGCGCTGAAAAAAGAATACCTGGCTCTGGTACACCATCCCTTTTCCGAAGAAACGCAAAAAGAAACCATTCGTCTTTCCATGGAGCAAATTCCAGGAGATGACCCTGATTCTTTCGATCCGTCTGGGAAACGTATCACTAAAATGCGTATCTGTAAAGAAGGGAACGGCCTGTGGGCTACTACACACTACGAGGCTGTCCTTCAGGATCCTTTCTGGGCCGTCGTGTGCTGCCGTCTGGAAACCGGCCGCACGCATCAGATCCGTCTTCACATGGCATCTATTGGACATCCACTTTTCGGAGATCCGCTCTACGGAGTCCGCGACGGCGGTACCCGTGCCGCGCTCCATGCCTGGAAACTGCACTTTCTGCAGCCGATGACAGGAGAACCAATTGATCTGGAAAATATTCGAACGCACATGTTCGATTAAATATATTTGAAGTATAAGGAGAACATTTTATGGAAGAACAGAAAGAACACAAACGCCGCGTCCGCTACAAAGGCACACATCCGCGGAATTACAATGAGAAATACAAAGAACTGAATCCGGAGAAATATCAGGGGACCATTGAGCATGTGATCCAAAAGGGAAGCACACCGGCCGGCATGCATATCCCGATTCTCGTAGATGAAATCCTCGATTTTCTCAAGATCGAGCCGGGACAGAACGGACTTGATGCAACACTCGGATACGGCGGCCACAGCTCCCGTATGCTTGCATGCCTGCAGGGAAAAGGGCATCTCTGTGCGCTGGATGTCGATCCGATCGAGATGGCAAAAACAAAAGAACGACTGGCCGCGCAGGGGTACGGCCCTGAGATTTTAACGATTCTTCATCAGAATTTTGCCAATATTGATCAGGTTGCTGCCAAATACGGCCCCTTTGACTTCATTCTGGCGGATCTTGGTGTTTCCTCCATGCAGATTGATAATCCGGAGCGCGGCTTTTCCTACAAATATGATGGACCGCTGGATCTTCGCCTGAATCCGGAGGCAGGAATTTCCGCGGCCGAGCGTCTGCGCACGGTTGCACGCGATGAACTGGAAGGCATGCTCATTGAAAATGCCGATGAACCGTATGCAAAAGAAATTTCCCAGGTTGTTACGCGGGCACTTCGGAAAGGAAAGAAAATTGACACTACGTTTGCACTGCGTGATCTGATCGCTGAAGCACTGGATTTTCTTCCGAAAGACGAGAAAAAAGAAGCCATCAAAAAATCCTGCGCCCGCACCTTCCAGGCACTGCGGATCGATGTAAACAACGAATATGAGGTTCTGGAAGCATTCATGGAAAAACTTCCGGATGCTCTTGCTCCGGGCGGCAGAGCGGCAATTCTGACGTTCCATTCCGGCGAAGACCGGCTTGTGAAAAAGTCCATGAAGGGACTGTATCAGATCGGTATTTATTCCGAATATTCAAAAGAAGTCATTCGTCCTTCCAAAGAAGAATGCATCCGCAACAGCCGTGCAAGTTCAACGAAAATGCGCTGGGCAATTAAGGCGGAGTAACTTAAAAAAAGCAGGAGAGAAGTCGTCTCCATAAAAAAGAGGAATCAACGAATGGGATATAATCCCTGTTGATTCCTCTTTGGGTTTCTGATATATTTTTATTCCTCATGCTCCGGCATGGACTCCCGCAGCCGTACCGCTGTGGCAGCCTGACGGCGCCTTGCATCGTCCATGGCAGCATAATGTTTCTTCGTCGTATTGACATCCTTATGGCCGAGGACATCCGCAACAAGATAAATATCGCCTGTTTCCTGATACAGCGTCGTACCGTACGTACTACGCAGTTTATGCGGCGTAATTTTCTTCGTTGTCGTCACCTGGGACGCATATTTCTTCACCAGATTTTCCACCGTCTTGACGTTGATCCGTTTTCTCTGCGCTGAATAGAAGAGTGCGTGTTCGTGTCCTGCCACAGGCGTAATACCTGCGCGGACTTCGATATACTTTTTCAGTGCCTCGGCAACTTCATCTCCAAAGTAGACAAACATTTCATTTCCACCTTTTCGAAGCACTTTGATGCCATTGTTTTTAAAATCGACATCCTCAATATCTAACCCGACACATTCCGACACACGGATTCCCGTGCCAAGCAGAAGAGTAATGATTGCAAAATCACGTTCCTTTGTTTTTTCATAGTAGGCCCGCTGATGATTGCTCAGCCCGTCGCCGCAGGATTCAATAAAATCGAGAAGCTCCGCAACCTCATTTGGCTCCAGACGGATAATTTCTTTTTCATGGAGCTTCGGCATATCGATAAGCAGCGTAGGATTTGTCTCAATCAGTTCCTTTTTGAAATAATAGGAATAGAACGTCCGAAGTGCCGACAATTTTCGTTTCAGGCCTTTTTCCCCGTTGGTGGTATAAGATTCCTGGGAACCGATATAAGCCTTTAAATATTCTGTGTATTCCTCAAGATCAAGTGCAGTGACCTGGTCAAGCACATCAACGGACATCTGATCCATGGGAATTTTGGCAAGTTCCGGATTTTCTTTCTGCAGATACTGAAAAAAGATCCGAAGGTCATATGCATATTTGATCCGTGTGCTGGTCGATGTCGTTGTGCTGATGCCGCGGAAAAATTCGGAAGTAAAAGAGGGAAGCGTCTTCAGAACCTCGCGGAGCTTCAGTGTATTTTCCATATCGGTTTGTTCGTGATACGTAATTTTTGATTTCATAACTGCAAATGAGCCTTTCTAAACAGAAAACCGGGAAAATGAAAGAAGTATTTCTTCTATATAACTATTCGGGAAACGCAGGTTTTTCGAATAGTTGAAGAGTTACTTTCAGAAATCACCGGTTTTTCCTCTGAAACCGCCGAATTTTACAGGCCGATTTCTTGTTCGTTTTTTCACAACATTTTTTATTTTCTTCTTTTATTTTTCAGGATAAAAATCTTAATACTCCGATTACCTTTCCTACGATCTGCAGATCATTCACAAGGATCGGATCCATCTCATCGTTTTCCGGCTGCAGGCGGAAATAACCGTCTTCCTTGTAGAATGTTTTTACTGTAGCGGAATCATTGACCAGAGCGACAATTTTTTCTCCATTTTCCGCAGTTGCCTGTTGTTCCACAAGAACAAGGTCACCGTCTAAAATACCTGCATTTACCATGCTTTCGCCCTGTACCTTTAAAAGGAACGTTTCTGCGTTTGGCAGACGGTCTACCGGCATCGGAAAATATCCTTCAATATTCTCTACCGCAAGAATCGGTTCTCCGGCAGCTACTTTGCCGATCAGCGGAATCTGTGCAACCTCGCTCTGGGATGCGGTGTCTTCCGATGCAATTCCCTGGATTGCACCAAGGCGGCCGGTATGGAATCCTTCATCGCAGATTTCAATGGCTCTCGGTTTTGTTGCATCTCGTTTGATATAGCCTTTCCGCTCCAGTGTTTCCAGATGTGCATGTACCGAGGATGTAGAACGAAGGGAAACCGCTTCGCAGATCTCACGCACAGACGGCGGGAATCCTCTCTGCAAAATTTCCTGTTTTAAATATTCGAGAATCTGTCTCTGTTTCTCTGTCAGTTTATTTTTGTCTCCAGCCATCGTATGTTCCTCCTGTCGTTTCGTTTTTTATATGAATTAGGGTAGTCCCCTCTTTCTATACGATATTTGCTTAAAATATACCAAATAAATTTTACCATAAATCCAACCGGAACGCAAACAAAAGTTCCGAAAATTTGTTCGTATTTCGTATTGACAAACATACGTTCTTTTATTATAATGAACATATATTCGAAAGAACAAATGTTCACGTAGCACAACTACTCTTCTATCACAAATCAAGGGGGAATTTTACATGAGTACCAATGCAAAGAAAAGAAAATCACTGAGAGAAAGACGAAAAATCCAGAGAAGAAAACTGCAGATCCGCGCAGCCGCCGCTCTCCTGTCTCTGGTTGCCGTCACATTTCTTTTAATCTTCCACTTCACGCCGCAGAATACGCAGGCAGACAGTGAGCCGAAAGCTCCAACCTACAAATACTACACCAGTATCCGCGTTTCTTCCGGCGATACACTGTGGGACATCGCCAAAGAATACCGTACAGAAGAATACTCCGATATTTCCAGTTACATTGCTGAGGTCCGTGAGATCAATCACCTGAGTTCCAACCAGATCACGGACGGTATGTATCTCTGCATTCCGTATTACTCCGAGGAGTATAAATCATGAAATTCAAGAAATACTTTACATAATTCGGTTATGTAAACAAAGTAAAAAAAACAGCTTCCAAAATGCACGGAACCTTCTAAAACAGCATGTTCGGGAAGCATGGTTTACCAAATAAAGAATGAATGTGAAAAGCAGAAACGTCCCGCAAATGAAATTTCTCATCTGCGGGACGTTTCTGCTATCTTATGCTTTTTTTAATCCTCTTCAATATGCTCCTGTCCCTGTGCGATGATTGTCCGTACATGACCATCTGCAAGAGAGTAGAACACCGATTTTCCTTCTCGTCTGCTCTTTACCAGCTTATTCTGCTTCAGAATGCGAAGCTGGTGGGAAATTGCGGACTGTGTCATGTGCAGTGCTTCTGCCAGGTCGCAGACGCATACCTCTGCCTCAAACAGGACAAACAGGATCTGGATCCGCGTGGAATCACCAAATACCTTGAAAAGCTCTGCCAGATCGTAAAGCTCTGTTTCATCCGGCATGGTCTCATTGACAATCTTTACCAGATTTTCATGAACCTCACAGGAGTCACAGCACAGATCAGCTTCTTCCGGATTGATTTTTGCCATTTTGTGTCCTCGTCTTTCTATAAATTTTTCACAAACAGAGCACGAATTGCATTCAGAACCGCCAGAATCATAACTCCGACATCTGCGAAAATTGCCATCCACATGTTAGCGATACCGATGGCTCCCAGAAGCAGGAACAATACTTTGATACCAATTGCAAAATAAATATTCTCATAAACAATGTGAATACATTTTCTGGAAATGTGAATTGCTTTGGAAATCTTGAGCGGATCGTCGTCCATCAGAACGATATCAGCTGCTTCAATTGCTGCGTCGGAACCAAGTGCTCCCATCGCAATACCGATATCGGCACGGGACAGTACCGGTGCATCGTTGATGCCGTCACCTACGAAGGCAAGTTTTTCTTTTTCTGTCTTTGCGGCAAGCAGCTCTTCCACTTTACTTACTTTGTCACCAGGAAGCAGTTCGCTGTAAACTTCATCAATTCCAAGATCTGCAGCTACCTGATCGGCTATCCGCTTAGAGTCTCCGGTCAGCATAATCGTCTTTTTAATACCGGATTTCCGCAGCGCCTGAATCGCCTCTTTCGCATGCGGTTTGATCATATCACAGATCAGGATATGTCCGGCATACTTGCCGTCTACAGCAACATGGACGATGGTGCCGACGCTGTGGCAGTCGATATAATCAACGCCAAGGCGCTCCATCAGTTTTGCATTTCCGGCAGCGACATTTTTACCGTCTACCTTTGCTGTTACACCGTTTCCGCTGATCTCTTCGATGTCCGTGACACGGCTTCGGTCGATCAGTTTTCCATATGCTCTCTGCAGACTCTTGCTGATCGGATGGCTCGAAGCACACTCAGCAAGTGCTGCGTATTCCAGAACATCTTCCTGACTGATCGTATTGTGGTGAATACCGGCTACTTCAAAGACACCCTGTGTCATGGTACCGGTTTTATCGAATACAACGTATTTGGTCTGGGAAAGTGTTTCCAGATAGTTGGAACCTTTCACCAGGACACCTTCATGGCTTGCGCCGCCGATACCGGCGAAGAAGCTGAGCGGAATACTGATGACCAGTGCACAAGGGCAGCTGATAACCAGGAAGGTCAGCGCACGGTAAATCCATACGTTCCACTCAGGAGCGGCACTTAAAAACAGCATCCGTACCAGCGGCGGCAGAATTGCCAGTGCCAGCGCACCGTAGCAGACGGCCGGTGTATAGTATTTCGCAAATTTGGAAATAAAGTTCTCGGATCTTGATTTCTTGGAGCTGGAGTTTTCCACAAGGTCCAGAATTTTGGATACGGTGGACTCTCCAAACTCTTTCGTTGTTTTTACTTTAATCAGACCGGACATATTGATACATCCGCTGATGACTTCGTCTCCCTCCCGGGCGTCACGCGGAACACTCTCTCCGGTCAAGGCACTGGTATTCAGTGTGGTGTTTCCTTCTTCGATCACACCATCGATCGGAATCTTTTCACCAGGCTGTACAACGATGATTGTGCCAACCTCAACTTCATCCGGATCAACCTGCTCGAGTTTTCCGTCTACCTCGATATTTGCATAATCCGGGCGGATATCCATCAGTTCGCTGATGTTCCGGCGGCTCTTTCCGACAGCATAGCTCTGGAACAGTTCGCCGATCTGGTAAAACAGCATAACGGCTACGCCCTCCGGATACTCGCCAAGCAGAATGGCACCGACCGTTGCAACAGCCATCAGAAAGTTTTCATCAAATACCTGTTTGTTCAGGATTCCCTTCCAGGCCTTTTTCAGGATATCGTATCCGATGACCAGATAAGGAACCATAAAGGTTGCAAATCGCACATAGCCGGTTGTCGGCAGTACCGTGCAGAGAATCAGAAGAACCGATGCAACGATGACGCGGATGAGAACCTTTTTCTGTTTCTTATTCATACATATGCCTCCTTTGTTCTTACCGCCGGATGAAAAAATCCAGCATTTCATCCCAGAGATTTACAGATCCAAATCCGCTGCTCCAGAGAGAAAATACTGGATTTTTCTCGAGCTGAACCGCAGACAGGTTTTAGAATCTATTCTGCTCCAGCTTTTTCTTCCATCCGCCGATGAAAGTTTTTTATTTTAGAGGAAGATCTCGCAGTCATCCTCAACTTTTTTGCAGTTTTTCAGAACATCCTGCATAACGCTCTTTGGATCCTGTCCGTCTTCGAACTCAACGATCATTTTGAGCATCATAAAGTTTACGGTAGCATCCTTTACACCTGCTGTGTTTTTTGCAGCCTCTTCCATTTTGTTTGCACAGTTTGCGCAGTCAACATCGATCTTATACGTTTTCTTCATCGCCTTTGATCTCCTTTTTCATTTTCACTGTTCATATGAACATTTATTCATATGTTTGTTTTTATTATAGCACCAGTGATGCAATTGTCAATGGAAAACTGAAAAAAATCAAAAAAATCTGCCCGTCGGATTTTTTTGATTCCTGCGGGCAGATAGATCTGTTATTTATTTCTCATAAAGAAACGTTATGTTCTGCTATTTTTCACTTTTCCGAATCACAATCTGTCCGAACCGTGCACATCCGTCCAGAACCTCTATTTTCAGAATGCCTTCTCCTGTAACGGTACCGAGTGTGAACCGTTCGAGTGTGTTCGGTGCTGTTTCATATGCAAAATATGGATGAACATCCGAAGTTACTTTCTCACCGGCAGGAGGCATTACCCCTTCAAAAAGAGTCTCTCCCTGAATAGCTGCCTGTACCTTAACCTCTTTGTCTGCACAATTTCCTCGTAGAAATAGACCAGCTTCGGTGTCAGCTCCTCGCGGCGCGGCGTCATGGAGATCGGCTCGTTGATACAGTCATATGCGCCGATGATCCAGCGGTCTTTGTATCTTCTCATAAACTCTTCCGTCAGAAGAAACATCCGAAATCATTCGCCATAATACCGTCCTGATTGTGCAAAAATCCCCTTACACGTTCTTTGTCATAATACCCCATACAAAAATACCACCTTTCCGCAGAAGCCTTCTGGTTCTGCGCTTTTTCTTCTATTATAAAAATTCTGGTTTTCTGTGTCAAGAAATAAATTTTTACTATTTTCAGGGAAAAAACATGATATTTTTAAAAAAATTGCTTGACAAACCGAAAAATGAGACTATAATGCAAAGTGTTCAAAAGAAAAAAGGGATCAGAAAAAAGCAATGAGCAGGACAACATTTTTCGGGTGAGCCTTTGCAGAGAACCATCGGCTGGTGCGAGATGGCAGGTATCCCAAAGAACAATCCCCTGTGAGCTGTACAGACGAAACCAGAAATGGAAAGTAGTCCGGACCGGCCTCTCACCGTTAGCAGAGAAGAGATTCACCGGAAAGTGTATCAAATGGTTTCGGGGATCTTGTCTGAGTGATCGACCAAAAGAAACAGCCGATAATTAGAAGTGGTAACGCGGAGCGTTTTTTGAAAGCTTCGTCTTCTTGCATAAGTCAGGGAGACGAAGCTTTTTTTGTTTCCAAGCATACCAACACAATTGCCTTTTCCCTTTTCTTTTTCCATTTGAAATCCATGTAAACTGGAAATATCATTTTTGAACGAGGAGGAATTTTATTATGAACACGTTGGTTATTGTACTGATCGCCGCTGTATGTCTGATAGCAGGTTATACCTTCTACGGAAGCTGGCTGGCAAAGAAATGGGGCATCGATCCCAAAGCAAAAACACCTGCCGTTGCAAAAAATGACGGTCAGGATTACGTCCCTACCGATGGATGGACCGTATTCGCCCATCAGTTTTCTTCAATCGCAGGTGCAGGCCCTGTCACCGGTGCCATTCAGGCCGCTGTCTTTGGATGGGTTCCCGTCCTTTTATGGATCCTGATCGGCGGTATCTTCTTTGGTGCTGTTACCGATTTCGGTGCGCTGTATGCGAGTGTCAAAAACGAAGGAAAATCCATGGGACTTCTCATTGAGAAATACATCGGCAAAACAGGAAAAAAACTGTTTCTTCTCTTCTGCTGGCTCTTTACACTGATCGTTATCGCCGCCTTTGCAGATATGGTTGCCGGAACATTTAATGCTTACGAAACGGTTGACGGCGTCACAAAGCTTTCTGCCCAGGCAACTGTAAACGGCGCTGCCGGAAGCATCTCCCTTCTGTTTATCGCTTTTGCTGTTGTCTTCGGACTGCTCCAGAAAAAACTGCAGTGGAAAGGCTGGAAAGAAATGGTACTCGGCCTTGCCTGCACTGTTGCAGCCTTTGCAATCGGCATGAATGTACCGCTTGTAACAAGCAAAGCAACCTGGACTTATCTGGTATTTGCCTACATCTTTCTTGCCGCTGTCCTTCCGATGTGGCTTCTGATGCAGCCGCGTGACTTTATGACAACCTTTATGTTTGCCGGCATGATCCTTGGCGCTGTTGTCGGACTTGTTGTTGCACACCCGAAAATGAATCTTCCAATGTACACCGGTTTCCACAATGCGGCATCCGGAGATCTGTTCCCGATCCTGTTTGTCACCGTTGCCTGTGGTGCTGTTTCCGGATTCCACAGCCTGGTATCGTCTGGAACCTCTTCGAAAACCATTGCGAATGAAAAAGATATGCAGAAAGTCGGATACGGAGCTATGGTTCTGGAGAGCCTGCTTGCCGTCCTCGCCCTCTGCGTTGCCGGTGCTGCTGCTTCTGCAGACGGTACGGCTGCTGTCGGAACGCCATTTGCGATCTTTTCTTCCGGTGTTGCCGGATTTCTGGAAATGTTCGGCATCCCGGTATACGGAGCACAGTGCTTCATGACGATGTGTGTATCGGCGCTGGCACTTACCAGTCTTGACTCCGTTGCACGAATCGGCCGTATGTCCTTCCAGGAACTGTTCACTGTCGATGATATGGAACATGCTGCCGGATGGAGAAAGCTGCTCTGCAATAAATATTTCTCTACCATTGTTACTCTGCTCTGCGGCTACATCCTGACCCAGATCGGATATGCCAATATCTGGCCGCTGTTCGGAAGTGCAAACCAGATGCTGAGTGCACTCGTTCTGATCACGCTCTGTGTCTTCCTGAAAGTCACCGGCCGTGAAAACAGAACCCTGTTCCCGCCGCTCATCATCATGCTCTGTGTCACCTTTACCGCACTGGTAGAGCGTGTCATTGCACTTGTAAAAGCGTATGGAGCAGGAACCGCTGTCTTCCTCGTTGAGGGACTGCAGCTCATCATCGCCATTCTGCTGATGGTTCTTGGTGTCATCATTGTCATCAGCTGTGGAAAAGAACTGTTCCGGAAGAAAGCGGGACAGGAAACGAAATAATATAGATGTTTCTTCAAAGAGCTTCCTAACGTAAAACGCCGTCAGACTACAACAAGTCTGACGGCGTTTTACATGCCATAGTTTTTTACGAAACAATTGTTTTATCCAGCGTCCAGTCATGCATCGTTCCGGCTTTTCCAAAACTCATACAGCCGACACAGACTTTCGAAATATTAATGTCTGTTTTTCCTAAGAAAGTATATTCCATATTGCGATTCCTCCTAGTTGCAGTTTTTACTCTCTTTTATCATATCCGTCAAATGCTTTGCCTAAATAATAGTTTTAAGTATGCAGTTTCCCGGTTTCCGCAAGTTTCTTCGCATATTGCAGATAATCCGGCTGTTTTTTAAAGACTCCTGCGTAATATATAAAATTATGTGACGTAAAAGATGCTAATGTCATTATTGGAGCACTGATCATAAAGGAAATATTTCTCCTTACCGATGAAGAACAGGTTTTCTGTCAAGAAATCAGGAAAGCGTTTATATCGCATAAAAAGCCCTGTACTCCATTTGGTGTGTGATCCATTCGGAGTACAGGGCTTTTTCATAAAATCTATTTTATGCCAGCGGTTTTCCAGTCAGCATTTCATATGCCTGGAGATATTTTTCGATGGTCTTGTCTACAATCTCCTGCGGCAGTGTCCAGTCGTGCTTTCCTTCATTTGCTTTCAGCCAGTCGCGTGCAAACTGTTTGTCAAAGGATGGCTGTCCATGGCCTGGTTCGTAGCCATCTGCAGGCCAGAAGCGGGAGCTGTCCGGAGTCAGCATCTCATCACCGATGACAATATTTCCGTTTTCATCGAGACCAAACTCAAATTTCGTGTCTGCGATGATGATGCCTTTGCTTAATGCGTAATCTGCGCATTTTTTATACAGAGCGATGGTGTAGTCACGGAGTTTCTCTGCGTACTCTGCTCCTTTTCCCGGGAAGTATTTTTCCAGGTGAGCGATGCTCTGCTCATAAGAGATATTTTCGTCATGATCGCCGATTTCAGCCTTGGTAGACGGGGTATAGATAGGCTCAGGAAGCTTGTCGGATTCTTTTAAGCCCTCCGGGAGTTCGATACCGCATACTTTTCCGGTCTTCTGATAGCTTGCCCAGCCGCTTCCTGTGATGTAACCACGAACGATGCACTCCAGAGGCAGCATTTCCAGTTTGCGGCACATCATGCTATTGCCGTCAAATTTCTCCTGCTGGAAGAATTCCGGCATGTCTTTTACGTCTACAGAGATCATATGATTCGGAAGGATGTCTTCTGTCAGATCGAACCAGAATTTGGACATCTGGGTCAGAACGGTACCTTTTTTCGTTACCACGTTATTCAGAATGACATCGAAACAGCTAATTCGGTCGGTTGCTACCATGATCAGGCTGTCGCCGTTATCATAAATTTCGCGTACCTTACCCTCTTTGATTGGCTTTAATTCTTTCATCATGCATACCTCTTCTTTTCGTATAGGATTGTGAGCGGAATTTCTATCCTGTAATAGAATGAAATTCCTGCGACACCTTTACTTTACACCGCTGCTTATAAACTGTCAAGCACTTATTATTATAACTACTAAATAATGTGCTTCTTTTTATGAAAAATGAAAACGGAACGTATAGCTGTATCTCCCACCGCAAATGCGATACTCCGGATGAATGTTTTTCGTCCAGCCAGTATCGCCGCCAAGACCTGCGTGTACAGCGTCAAGCATCAGCCAGGTGCCAGTCGGAGATGCCGGAAGTTCTTCTTCATAAGCTGCCTGTTTATACTCAGCCATAGAATATGGAAGTGCACTGAAGTGGAAATCTTCGCCGCCTGTAATCTGAATGGTATGCGTGCCATCACCAAGCACAGCATATCTTGTGTCTTCATGGCCGCCGCATTCACATGGCACAACAAATGGAATATGCTGTTCGGCAACGGAGGATGTATACGTTCCCATAAGCGCTGCATCTTTTCGGTCTGCGTATGTCTCCCATGGTCCTTTTCCATACCAGATAAGCGTTTTGAAAGACGAAGGCAGACGGAACGACTGGCCGATTCTTGCGAGCGTTTCCAGACCGCTGTGGTTGATGACTTCATTTTTCAGTTCCATACCTTCGCTTCCGATCCGATAGAGTGTGTTCACACAAAAGAGAACCTTTTCATCCGCTGTACCCGTATAAGAAGCTTTTACTTCAAGGAGAACCTGGTTTCCAGCAGATACTGCAGACAGTGCAGTTACCTTCTTTTTCAGCTTGTCCAGACCGGCTGCACGCCAGAGGGCATCGTATTCTGTGACATGCTGTCCCTCATCAATGCCGGTTGGCGCACGGTAAAATTCGTCTTTTCCGCCAGTCAGGTAAGAAACACCGTTTACTTTGTATTCTTCGAATTCTCCATCTTCCTTACGGAAAATGATTTCTGTCTCATCACCTGTAATCAGAATCTGTTGTTCGGTTTCTGCAAGCGTCAGTGGTTTTTCAAACAAAACATTTTCTTCCGGCTGGAAAATCTCTGCATGAACAGGAATCTGCCGGCGATATACTTCCGTGCCGGCTGGTGCATAGAACGTATCTGCTGCCAGCTCCATATAGTAGTTGATATACGCTTCTCCGTGCAGATTTTCCGGTAACTCCGGCATTGAAAGCGTTTCCTGCTCCCCTGCTGCGGTGTGGAATGCAGGGTATGTACCTTTGGCAGTCACTTCGCCGTTCTGTACAATCTCATATCGCATCTGAAGATGAGAAAGATCCAGTGTATGGTAACGGTTTACCAGAATCCAGGCCGTTTCACCCGTATACAGATTTCTGGTCTGTTCGATGGTAACCGGAGACTGGCCGTTTCGCACTTCATAAGCGCCCGGCTTATAGGAAAGATCTGCAAATACAACGCCGTTCAGACACATATCCGTAACCGGATCCAGCACATCTTCTCCAAATGCACCGCCGTACCCATACTGGATATGACCGTCCTCTTTTAGAATTGCAATTGCCTTGTCTGCAAAATCCCAGATAAAGCCGCCCTGGAAACGTGGATATTTATTAACGTAATCCCAGAATTCCTTGAAGTTTCCATTACTGTTGCTCTTTGCATATGCATACTCGCACATGATAAACGGACGAAGATCGGAGTCATCCGCCATAACATCTTCCAGCCAGCTCATCGTTGGGTACATCGGGCAGATAATATCCGAAATGTTCCCTTTCGGATTTCCGGATTCATACTGTACATATCTGGTCTTATCATATTCACGGATCCAGCCATGCATCGCTGCGTGGTTTGCACCTGCGCCGGATTCATTTCCAAGTGACCACAGAACAACAGAAGGATGATTTTTATCACGTAGCACCATACGGGTTGCTCTTTCCAGATAAGCGGCTGCCCACTCGGCAGAGGCACTGAGCTGTCCGCCGTAACCATGAGTTTCCAGATTTGTCTCGTCTACCAGATAGATGCCAAGTTCATCGCAGAGATCATACCATTTGTTCGAGTTTGGATAATGACTGGTTCGAACAGCATTAAAGTTCAGCTGTTTCATAACTGCAATTTCTTTCCGCATCTGCTCTTCGGAAACAGTCCGGCCTGTCTTTGCACAGAAATCATGACGGTCAACACCACGGATAATCAGCCGCTTTCCGTTTAACAGCAGGACACCGCGATCATTGATTTCCAGCTGACGGAAGCCGATTTTACAGCTTTCGATGTCAACGGTCTCGTTTTCCTTATTCTGAAGTTCTACGACAAGAGTATAGAGAACTGGGGTTTCTGCGGTCCAGAGAACCGGATGATCCACCGGGGCTGTTACCGTTGCGATAAATTTGGGCATCAGATAAAATCCACACTCTGCAAAAGCAGGGGAAACCATTTCTGTTACTTTGTTCTGTGCTGCATCATACAGAGTTACCTTTGCATGGTATTTCCCATAAAGTGGTTTGGAGTTATCCGGCCAGATCGTTACCGAAAGTGTTGCCTTTGTATAATCTGGATGGGTAAACAGTGTTTCTGCTTTATAATCCAGGATATGCTGCATTGGTTTTGATACAAGCCGGACGTCACGGTAAATGCCGGACAGATGCCAGTAATCCTGATCCTCCAGGTAAGTACCGTCACAGTAGCGCATGACCTGTACGGCAAGGGTATTGGTTCCTTCCTGCACATAGTCGGTAATATCAAATTCTGCATTCAGTTTACTGTCCTGGGAATACCCCACCTGCTCTCCGTTTACCCAGAGATAGAAGCAGGATTCTACGCCTCCAAAGTCGATCAGTAGCTGTCTTCCCATATAATCTGCCGGAACGTCAAAGGTGCGGAAATAACAGCCCGTCAGGTTTTTGCCCGGCACGTAAGGAGCATTCAGTTCATACGTTCCTTCTGCAATTTCCAGTTCAAATTTTTCTGTTCCGTTGTTTTCCCGTTTGAACGGATACAGCATATTGGTGTAAACCGGTTTTCCATATCCCTGCAGTTCCCAGTTCGATGGCACTGGGATTTCGTTCCAGGAAGTGTGGTCAAATCCATTCTCATAGAACGCTTCCACCTGCTCCGGGCATCCATACATTTTAATTTTCCAGTTACCGTTCAGATCTGTAACAAATCGAGATGCCATCCGGTCTCCGCCAAGTGCCTGCTCCACCGTTTCATATGCACCGTAGGGCGTATGCATGGGATAGCGGTTTTTCTGTGTTACGTACTGATTTTCCCAGTCTCTTGTCTGTTTCATGGGTAATCCTCCTGCATTGAAAAATTTTTTCGTGTGCTTCTACATGTTTTGTTATCGCAGAAATTCTTTTCTGAAATTTTTTCAAAAAGTCAAAGGATATTTGCAATCCGCTTCGCTACGCGGTAAAATAGATTTATCCGGATTGGTCTTAGATAAAAGGAAAGACCGTTTTTCTTTCTGAAAAAGTATGCTATACTGTTTTTGGCGATTATCTATAAAAATAGTGATATTTTCTGCGATTTCATTTATATATAGTATAAAAGATACCGCTGCATTTCAAAATAGTTAAACTGGTGTTTCTTTTATCCAAAATGGGAGATGAAAAGGGAAAAAGTATGGTTTCAGAATCTTTACTCGAGCGAATTGAAAAAAGTGATGTTATTTACCGATGCATCGGAAAAGAAATGAAAAATGGAATTCTGGCCTGTGGATTTATGCGAAAAGAGACAGCGGAACGTTCCCAGTACCATTTTTCCAATGCCTATTACAGCTGCTTTGTTCTTCTGCGCGGCAGCGGGCGTTATCTGTCAGAAACCGGAACTTCTTACCAGCTGCAGGCAGGAAGTCTTGTTCAGCGTCTTCCCGGTGTGCCACACTCTACGATCATTCATCCGGATGGAAAATGGCTTGAATTTTTTATCTCCATAGGAAAGCCGTTTTTCAAGGCCTTCTGTTCGATTGGAGTATACGATCAGACGCCCGTTCAGACCACAGAGCTGTTTCCCGGTGATCTTGAGCGGTATCAGAAGCTGCTGCGGAAATTGAAAGCTGCACCGGACAGCCAGCTTCCGCTTCTGCTCCCGGAATTACAAAAAGAAATTCTCCGGATGCATGGATATCATACGCATCCGGAGAAAATGCAACGAGATCCGGTCGAGATCGCATGCGATGCATTATCGCAGAACCTGGAAGAAGAAATTTCCATGGAAGAGCTGGCCTCTTCTTTGCAGCTTGGATATGAAACCTTTCGGAAAGTGTTCAAAAAACAGACTGGCATATCTCCTGCCCGGTACCGCACAGGAAAAAAAATGGAGCAGGCTTGTATTCTTCTTGATGGCGGCGTGCCAATAAAGGAAATTGCCGGTCTGGTAGGGTATGGTGATGTGTATGCTTTCAGTAAGCAGTTTTCACGGTTTTTTGGATTTCCACCGGGACAGTATCGAAAAAATTTGAAATAGAAACACCGTTGGAAAGATCAAAATGTACAAAATATATGATCTTTCCAACGGCGGATGAAAGTTAGAGTTTTAGAAAATTTTCAGGATATCATCTGCCGTTTTCCGCTTTGGTTTATCCGGGTTAATTGCGCGGTATCCGACCGCAATCACAGAGCCCAACAGTTCTTCTTCCGGGATGGAAAGAAATTCGCGAATCGCTTTTTCGTCCCGAATTCCCATAATCAGTGTATCAAGGCCAAGATCTCTTGCCTTCAAAATAAAGTTTTCGTCGTGCAGACCAAGGTCATAGTAGCCCCAGCCATTTCCAACTTCATTATTCGGATTTCCTTCCTGGTCAAATCCGGAGCGGTCTTTCACAAAGGTAGTAACCACAAGTGCTGCTCCAGCTGCACTCTTCTGATTAAACTCCGGCAGGCATGCAGCGGAAAAAGCCTCGATTTTTTCCGGCGTAACAACGGCATAATACCGTGTCGTCTGCGAATTCTTCCAGGATGGAGCCTGAATCGCCGCGTTTATAATTTCTTTGATCTGATCTGCAGTTACTTTTTTCTCCGGATCAAATTTGCGGATACTTCTTCTTTCTTCCAGCAGTTTTGAAAATTCCATGTTCTTATCCTCCTCTTAATTTTTATGATCTTTAGAACTCTTCTACGCTTTCATAACGCTACTTATTGTTGCAATATACCATGAACACATGCAAAAAGTTATAACGCCTGATAGTCTTCCCGCGAAAAACGGTGATACGTCAGTCCGAATTCATTTTCCTCTACGCAGTAGCAGTACTCATCCACGGAAGGATCTGCAAACGAGAAGACATGTCCCATTTCATGTTCCTCAGACGCATTTTCCCTGACCGTTGTGTGCATTTTTACCGCGTAGTCGGAAAAACACTTTCGCACTTCATTCATCGTGTTTCCTGGTGTGGTAATTACCTGTAAGAGATTTTGCAGCAGTTCCGGGACAGGAATCTCCTTTTCAATATAGATACAGCCTTCTTCCGGAATTTCAATACAGTAGCGGTTGTTGTTATCTGAAATTGCAAGATTTCCAAGGCGTGGCTGTACTTCCTTACAAAAGCAGGAAAGAGCCTGGTTCAGATCGTCCTGTTCCGATAAGGACAGCGATCTGCGAAGGGATTCCGCCGGATAATACAGTTTCATGGAACCGCCTTCATATCCAATCTTTACCTGCCATTCACGTATTGTGTCGGTAATGTGTTTTTCTAAAACATTGCCGGTCATTTCTTGTCACCTCCGTTGTTGTGCGTGTAATGCCTTGACAGAACACGGTATTATCATCTCATAAATGAAGGGAAGATGCAAGAGACGGTTCAACTCAATATTCTGAAACATCGCAGAATTTTCTTACACCAAAGAACTTTTCTATCTATGTTTAACCCCGCTTTTTAAAATCTTCATCAATCCTCTTTTTCCATTCCGCTCCCAGCGGTGCGCTGCTCCGCACGGTGCAGATCGCCTCACTGACGACCTCATAGTTCAACGCCGTTCCTTTACTGTCGTTATGATAGTTGACCGCTCGGTCTGCACTGATTCCAAACTGGCCTGCGGTTTTTACCGCGTCTATGTTAGCGCCAAGGAACAGAAATTCCCAGCCATATTTCGCTTTCTGTCGTTCGATCATATGCTTTATTTTTTCCAGATTGTAACGGCGACTGGAATTCTCCATTCCATCGGTTGTAATGACAAACATGGTATGTTCCGGGATATCCTCCGGTCTTGCATATTTGTGAACATTGCCAATGTGATGAATTGCTCCACCGATCGCATCCAAAAGTGCGGTACACCCGCGAACCGTGTAGTCCTGATCTGTCATTGGTCGAATGTCCGTTACATTTACACGGTCATGCAGGACCTCGCTTACATCATCAAACAATATTGTCGAGATTAGAGCCTCCCCTTTCGCTTTTTTCTGCTTCTGAATCATGGAATTGAATCCACCAATTGTGTCCTGCTCCAGTCCGCTCATGGATCCGCTGCGGTCAATGATAAAAATGAAATAATAAAATGGACACGGCAAAATAACCTCCAATCGGCTACCGTGTCCCTGCAAGTCGTCATAGGTTTGTGTAAACGCAAAGAAACGGCGGCTCTGAAATCAAAGCCGCCGCTTCAAATGGGCGTGTCAAATTGTCTGCTCTACGACGGCTTTTTTTCTTTTGCCGTCGTCCGGCAGAATGGCTTAGTTATTATTTCTGAACGGAGTCCGCTTCTTCTTGTGTGAGTTGACCATTTTTAACTGCGTCAGAAATGGCTTTGTCTAATTCTTCAACTGTGGAGTAATCCCCAATGTGTACTGTTTTTCCGTTATCTTTTGTTACATCAACACTATAAGAGGAAACTACATCTTCAGTAGGTGGAATCATGGAGTAGGTATCGCCGTCACCGTCGTCTTTGGAATACAATACTCCCTTTTTGATACTTTCCAGAGTTTCTTTATAGCTGTCCATCATAGCATCTACGCTTTCCTGCGTAAATTCGTGGAATACGCCTTGCCCATCATACCAACCATCTCCGGTTCCAATCAAAGATTCCATTTCTTTTTTCTGTTCGTTCATCCACGCTTCGTATTCATCGGCTGTCCACCACTGCACATCCGGTGCCGCATTGTTCTTCTCATAATCTGCCTCGGCAACCCAATTTTTACCGTCAACGCTGATTTGTCCACCGTCTGTATCCTGATAGAGAATATCTGCGCCGGATGTATTTCCCGTTTCGGATGTTGAAACCTTTGGTGTGTCCGAAACCAATGCACTTGCATAAGTAACCCCTGCAATGCTTAAACAGATTGCACCGCACAAGCCTATTGCCAAAATTTTTTTGTTCTTCATAGATAAGACCTCGCTTTCTAAAAATTATAGCTGCCCTCTTGAGGACAGCTATAATATAACAAAGCAACTTGGATATAGTTTGCATGGATTATGGATTTTAGATGGAGTTGTCTACCGGCTGCTTACAAGGCAATTCAAACCAAAACAGTACACCATTGTTTATATTTGAAATGCCGTAATTTGCTCGGTGCATTTCCATGACTTTACGAACAATATAAAGCCCTAATCCGGTTCCGCCTGTATTGCGGTTACGAGATGTATCTGCCCGATAGAAGGCTTCAAACAAATGTGGAATAGCATCGTCAGGCACACGGACACCTGTGTTTTCAATTTCACCACGAATCGTACCATGCGTTTCGGACAAAGATATACGAATCAATTCACCACTTGGAGAATAGCGAATTGCGTTTACCAATATATTTTGAATTGCCCGTTCTATCTGTGATTGTTCCACTTCACAATAAAGGCGGGTAGGAATATTTGCTTCAAGGTGCTGTTTCTTTTCTTCCAATAAATCTGCTACTGCGGCAATCTGTATCCGAAGCATTTCCGCAAAATCAACGGTTTTATATTCAGTTTTTTGAGTTCCTCCGCTTTGGAAAGATACAGCAGTTCTTTTACCAACTTCTCCATCCTATCAACAACGGCAAGCGAACGCTCCATGTACTCTATGTGATTTTCATAGCCGCTGACTCCGTTCAGCATCCCCGCCAAATGTCCTTTCAAAATGGTTAGTGGTGTTTTCAGTTCATGGGATGCTGCCGAGAAAAAGTCTACCCGCTGTCTTTCTAACTCCTGTTCCTTTTCAATATCTGTTTTGAGCTGTTGGTTGGCAGCTTGAAGGTCGTTCAATGCAGTAGATAGCGAAGCAGATAATGAATTTAGATTTTGCGCCAAGCAACCTAATTCATCTTCTCGTCCTGTACTACATTGACCGGAAAAATCCAGTTCTGCCATTCGCTTTGAAATCTTGCTCAGTCGCACAATAGGTCGAGTGATGTACCGTGTATAGAGCCATGCACAAAGGAGAGAAAGCAGAAAGACCATTAGGATGACATACGGAAGTATAGACAACAATACTTTTGTTGCCTGCTGTACAACGAACAAATCCGTTTGAACTGCCAATGTATAAGCAGTACCGTTTTTCAATGTGAACGGGTAAAAATTTTGTCGTAGTTTTCCCAGATGGTTGCATATCTATGAGCGATTCATCTTCATCGAATGTAACTGTGTAATCTGCCGAAGTAGTAGAGGTTTCCATTGATGCCTCGTCGGGATATATCATACGACCGTTACTATCCTCAATCCAAAAAGCGGCATTTGTTTCCTTTGAAAAATTAGATATATCATTTTCGCAATCAGATATATTGTCAAAGGCTGTCATTTGCTCAACAAGGTGCATAGCGGCTTTCTCCGTAGCCGCATTTATCAAATTGGAGTATGTCGTAGGTAACAGTTTTGAAATGAAAAAATATGTTCCGCCGCAAGCTGCACCCAGTAGAAGAAATGTAATTATAAAAATCTTGACGGATAACCGTTGCTTAATGTACTTTGTCAATTCTGTATCCCACCCCTCTGATTGTTTTGATATAGTCAGCATTCAGCTTTTTGCGAATGTTCTTTATATGACTGTCAACGATCCGATCTTCGACCTCCAAATCCTCCGCCCACAATCGGTCAAGCAGCATTTGCCGAGTAAAAACCTTTCCCTGACTTTCAAGCATAAGCCTAAGAAGCGCAAACTCTTTGCTGGTCAAAACAACCTCGTTTCCGCCTTGATATACATGGAATCCATCAACATCTATACTCAGCTCTTTATAAGTAAGCAGAGATGGATTTTGATTTTCCGCAGTTCTACGGCGAAGAATAGCCGCAATCTTGCACAGCAGGATTTTGGGCGAAAAGGGCTTTGGAATGTAATCGTCAATCTGCTGTTCAAAACCCCGCAACTGGTTTTCTTCATCCGAAAGCGCAGTAAGCATAATAATAGGGATTTGTGACCGCTTGCGAATGACCTCACATACACCATAGCCGTCGATTTTAGGGAGCATGATGTCTAACAGCACAAGGTCGATTGTATCATCAAATATTGCAATCCCCGCCACGCCGTCAGAAGCGACAGCAACTTCATATCCCGCATCAATCAGATGATTTTTCAATATATCCTGAATGTCAATATCATCTTCGACAACTAAAATCTTCTGCATTGTTCCACCTCCAATTTTTCAAGTATAGCAGAGAAATATGTATCTATTATGGAGTCTCGAATTTCATCATGATCGCTCACCGGCTGAAAACTGTGCGCAACGCCGACAAAATATTCGTTGTCGATCACGGTGAGATCGTCCAGCAGGGCACGCATGACGAGCTGGTGAACATTCCCGGAAAATACAAAGAATTTATCGACATCCGAAAGAAAGCAGAAGGTTGGAACCTGGCAGAATAAAAATGATCACCGGATTAGTATCGGTGCTCTGACTGCTGCTTCCGGGCGTGTAGCCGTTATGTCCGGATAGATAAGATAAATTGATCGGGAAATGAGAAAACAGCGACTTTGAACAGTCCAATTTGCATTTCGTTTTTCCACAGCAACAGCAACCCCCACGCCGATGGCCTGATCGGTGCGGGGGTTGTTGCTCTTATTATGTGTTATATCTGCATTTGATTCCTGAACTTTTTGTCCCCGACATTCCAATCGTCACAGCAGCTTATAGTAGACATAGTTGCTGGTCACCGCTCCAGAATCACCGGCACGCCCAGCCGGTCTCCCTCGGCAAAGGCAATGTCCAGCACCTTTCGCATATATCCCTGCCCCTGATATTTTTCCCGCACACAGACAAGTCCAACGAAAATGTAGGGCTTCTTTTTCTTATCCATGCGATCTTGCAGGGAAGCCCCGCCCCGCTTGATAGCGATACCGAACTGCAGAAGACGCTTCAGGGTAGAGTTGCGCAGCATTCCGCAGGCAATGGGCCACATCGTCTTGAGGCCCATCTTCTCCTTTGGCAGCTTATAGGCGATATAGCCCTCGCCCCGCTGGCTGGTAGTGTGCAGAAAGCCGCCCCGCAGCACCCCACACACATAAGCACAGATATAGTTCGCCGTGGCTTCTTTCCCGGAAAAAGCAGCGGACATTCCCATTTCCTCTCCGTAGTCATAATAACCGAAGGCATGGCCGATTTCGTAAATTTCTTCCTCTGTCATAGACTTGACAAGCACCGTGCGCTCCCCCTATTTATTTTGCTTCTTTTTATACCCGCAGTCGCAGTATGGGCCGCCGGAGGCGAGGGTGTACTGCCGCACAAAGTCGGTCACGCCGCCGGCTTCGCTCATGGTGTAGTCCAGATGGCACAGCGCGGGAGTGAGGTCATATAGCCCCAGCTTTTTCATTAGCACACAGATGCCGCATTTGGTGAAGCGTCCCTCGTAGCCGCTGCCATCCGGGTATTCGTAAAACTCCATGTTCCACGAGTAGGGGTTGCGGTCAGCGGCTCTCAACGCGGCGGTGGCTTTCATACCGGCAATGTCCTTTTCGGTAAATTTGCTCTTCCCGCTCTTGCGGCAGAACCATTTCATGGGCTTTGTCATCATGGCCTTCGCGTAATACTCAGTCAGTCGCTCCACATCCGGGCGCTCCGGCATGGAAAGAATGAACGCGCCGAGCATTGCGCAGTTGACGATGTTCATCTTGAAGCGGTCACCCTTTTCAAATTCGGGCAGCTCGGAGATGATCTCCCTGTATTTCGGCTTTGCTTTTTTCGTGATGGCTTTTGCCGCATCGGCATCATAGCCGAATACAACCATCAGCTGTTTTTGGAATGAGCCTGCAAACAGTACCCACATTCCCATGGGCATACCTATGTATTTCATTGCACGGTCTCCTTACATTCTCCGCTTTTCGCCATTTCCCGCAGCAAAACCAGCCCCAGCGCCAGAACCAGCAGGTGCCCGGCGGATTCCGTGCCGTGATCGATCTGATCCAGCGGCCACGGCAGAAACGTGAGCAGGTTGCCCACGATTCCCGTAAAAACGATGGGGTTGCAAAAAGATGCGAGTATCCGCTGTGCTGTATTTTTCAGATGGAGCATCTTTTTCCATATCATAACGATCATCACGACAGAAAGCAGCACATCGCAGAGAATATACGATGCCAGCAGCGGCGCGGCGTTGCAGTAAAACACCTTGTTGGCGATTTCAGCCGCAGCCTGCATATCGCCGTATTTCTCAAAGGTAAACTTGAAGATCAGTGCCATGTTCGTAAACATAGCATGGACATAGCCCCAGCAGACCGTGCCGGTGAGATAGGCGATCTGAAACAGCTTGACCCACTTCTGCTGCTTCGGTTGGGCACAGTGCCGCTTCAGGAGCTTCCACATCTGGTGAAATCCTATGTAATAGAGCGCCGTCCCGAGAACACCGCAGATAATGCTGACCACCATGCGCCATGTGGCCATATCGAGATAGGCGACTTTGACCATCAGTCCGATGGATTCCGTGCTTTGGGTTTTCCCGGTCGCCGCAAACAAGAAGTCGCCGATCACATAGAGCGAGCACCCAATCATGCCCGCAATAAGCGCTCGTTTTTCTTTGCTCATTTTCATTGCTTGCCACCAAATCTGATCTTCACGATCTGCATTTTCATCATACCGTCGCCGACCTTTGCGAGAAAACGGAAAAAGCCGCTGACGGATGGATCTTTCAAATCGGTGTAGCCCAGCATATAGCCCCGGCTGGTGACCTGCAAGCGGCTGTCCCACGCGCCGATCTCTTGGAGAGCGTCCGAAACTGCGAAATAAGCGCCCACATCCCTGATCTTCGCACTCTTGAGCCATGTCTTGGCGATCATCTTCACCGCCGTCCGATTCGCAGCGTCGAATACCAGCACACCGCCGGGGAAGGTGTCTGCCATACCCTGCACAAGAGCTTTGACCTGCTCGGTCAGGAAGTAATAAAACACGCCGGAGGCAAAGAACACCGCGCCGCCGGAGGCATCAATTTGAGAAAACCATGCCGTGTCGTTCAGGTCGCATGGGATGTTTTCCTCCCGCTCTCCGGCGGGCAGCAGCTCATTGCGCACGGCTATGACATCGGGAAAGTCCAGATTGTAAATGTTACAGCTGCAGTTGCCGCAGCTTCTTCCGGTGCTGTCCAGCCCGCAGCCCAGATTGACCACCGCCGCATTGGGGTGGCCTTTCAGATAATCCCGCACCTCAAAAGCAAGGTCATTCTGCCGCGCGGCCACCTCCAGTGAACCGAAACGCTGCATGAGGCTGCGGGATTTTTTCTCCGCCTCAGAAAAATCGTAGTCGATCTCGTCAATCAGGCGAACCGCTGTTTCATCCCGGTAAAGATTCGGGTATAGTTCTGAGCAGACCTTCCGCGCATACAGCGGAATGATCAGAGTCTCCTGCACGGTGTTTTTCTCTATTTTATATTTCATATGTAACGCTCACTTTCTGATAAATGGCAGCTCCGGCATACAGTCACGCTCGGCGATGTGGGTCAGCATTCCGGCGAACCCCTTTGGATCGCGTATCTGATATTGCATATGCTCGTATCCCTCAAACACGGGATAATGGCCGCAGGGGTAGGCTTCCATCACTGCCTGACGGTATTTGAAATGATCTTCTATGCTGCCAAACTCAAAATAGCTGTGCTTTTGCAGTTCCTCGGGAAGGGACGGAAAGGGCTTATCCTCCAGGCTGTCCGAAATCTGCCGTCGCAAATTTGTATAGGTCAGATTTTCCCCTGCGGCTATAAAATACGGCTTTATGGAATCGTCGTCACACCACAGTATCTTTTTCAGCGTACCGCCCTTCGACCAATATAGGCTCTTGATGGCAAAATACAGAAACGGCGTCATGATACGGCGCGTGCCCTTTCCGATTTGGGCGAACTGCCCGCCGTCAAAGAAAGCGTGCTCCACGGGCAGCTTCGTCTGCGTCAGAAACGCCATGGCAAGGTCTGCACCAATGGAAGAAGCGACCACCATCGCCAGCCGCTCCACGCCCTGTCGATGCAGAAAGTCCTCCACCTGCCGTATTTCGTCCAGCTTGCTGACATATTTCTGCCCCTCGCAGTAAACAGTGGAGGTGGGCAGAATGCAGAAATACCGATCCTGCAAATACCTCGCAATCGGTTCGCTGCTCGCTCCTGTCACACCCATTGCATGAAAGAACAGCACGGCAGGATTCCTCCTGTCGCCATATGTTTGAAACAGCATTTCTATCACCTCATATTTTCATAAAAAGCATCATAATTGCCGCCAATGCTGCCGAAATGACCGCCATACCAATTGTGCCGAACAGCCACTTTTTGCCCTTATCCTTGGCTGTAATGGAGGGTTTCAGGTCTTCCGTTCCCGGAATTTCCCATGCGTTCGTATGTCCTACCCAATAGCCGTCAACCCCAAATCGGTCTATAAGATTCATAACGGACAGTATGACCAGCAGCTGCCAGAAGCCCGCAAGAAAACCCCGCGCACCGTTCACCACATAGACGCACACCAGCACATAGGCGATGTAGCCGGGGACGCAGACAGCTTTGAAAATCAAAGCGTTCCGCTTGATTTTCGCGTGTGTTGTAAGTCCCAGCGTTACGCACCGCTCCTGCACCTTCGGGCTGTAAAGATGCACCATGCCCACCGCGCCCTTGCGGATACCGATGGCGCAAACCAAAATGAGCAGAACGCCAAGTCCTATGCCTTCCAAAATCACCTGTAAAATCATCATTTACTTCCTTATCCCAGCGCCACATCCAGCACCATCATCACGCTGAAGCCTACCGCAAAGAACACCGTTCCAAGATTCGAGTGCCGCCCCTGCGACATTTCCGGGATCAGCTCCTCTACCACCACATAGAGCATGGCGCCCGCTGCAAAGCTCAGCAGATACGGCAGCGCCGGGATCACCAGCTGCGCCGCAAGAAGCGTCAGCACCGCGCCGATAGGCTCGACAACGCCGGAAAGCACGCCGCCGAGAAACGCTCGGCCCTTGCATTCCCCCTCCGCCCGGAGCGGCATGGAGATGATCGCACCCTCGGGAAAATTCTGAATGGCAATGCCGAGGGATAGCGCCAGTGCGCTTGCCGCAGTAATCTGCGTATTTCCCGAAAGAAAGCCTGCATACACCACGCCGACTGCCATTCCCTCCGGGATATTATGTAAAGTAACAGCCAGCACCATCATGGTGGTGCGCCCGAGCTTGCTTTTCGGGCCCTCGGCCTGATTGCTTCCCACATGAAGATGGGGAATCAAACGGTCAAGCAGGAGCAAAAACAGCACGCCGCTCCAAAAGCCGATAAAAGCGGGGAGAAAGGACAGCTTCCCCATATCCTCCGACTGCTCAATGGCGGGGATCAGCAGGCTCCAGATGGACGCTGCCACCATCACACCGGCGGCAAAGCCGGCAAGGGCGCGCTGCACCAGATCGCCAAGGGATTTTTTCATAAAGAACACGCAGGACGCACCCAACGTTGTGCCGAGAAAGGGAATCAGTATTCCGAGAAAAGTTTTCATTTATCTCACCCCCTTTGCGTGAATTGTTGCTTGTTTCGCCGAAATCCGGCTTCATCCCGATACTCGGGATGTTCTTTTACATACGGGTCCTGATCGCCGCAGATGGTATAGTCGCACCGGCAGCCGTTCACGCAGGTAGTCGCCCGTATAAGCTTTGCATGGAGCAGTTCCATGGACGCATAGTCCACATTGCACAAGGCGGGCATGATGTCCGTAAGGCCGTGCCGGATGGCAAACTCCGCCGCCGGACACGCCGTAAATTCATAATAAATAGGCTTGTCGGTTTCATAAGGCGCAACCGACATCTCGTAATCGTGCCATTTGTCGCAGCCGCTTTTCGCACGAACAAACGCCTTGTACATCAGCTTCCTCCAGAACGGCTTGTTGCAGTCCACAAATTTCAGCTTGCGGAAAGTCGGAAGAATCAGATTTTCCTCCATCTCTTCAATCTCATGGAACGATGTGACGGCTTTGCAGACTGTGTAGTAGCTCATGATGGCGATGCAGTCGTAGGTGCCGCCTACGCCGTTGTGGAAGTTCTTTTTGCCGCCCAAGTCGGTGCGCCAGTCGGAGAGAAAGACCACGTACTGCCGCTGCACCTTTTCCCATACTGTCTCCCGCTCTGCTTCCGGATAGTGCAGGGCGATTTTCGCCAGAATTTCTTTTTTGCAAGGCTTTGAATACAGCACATGGCTTTTGCGGTCGAATAGAAGCTCGTTGTCCTTCATCTGATTGCCTCCCTCCTTGTTCTTTCTTGCGTGCATGAGACCATCTCAGACTTAACCCGCTTTTCGGCAGACAAACCATGCCATGCTTTTCAGGTTTCCCATGTCCACATCCGTATACATTCCATTCAGCCGTGCTTTCAGACTGGAAACCGTCTCATAGGGCGGTGTAAAAAAACCTGCCTTTTCATAAACATGCCGGACAAACCAATCCGTCCGCTTGTGCTCGCCCATCACATAAAAGCAGCCGCAGAATGTCCCGTCGGGTCTCAAAACCCGGAAAACCTCCCGATAGGCGGCTTCCTTGTCCGGAAAAGCATGAAAGCCGTTCAGCGACAAAACGATGTCGAAGGTGTTGTCTGCATAGGAGAGTGCTCCCACATCTCCCTGCCGGAAGGTTACATTTTTCAGGTGCAGGCGGTCAGCCTTTTCCAGATAGGCGTCGTTTTCCGCCTTGTTCATTGCCCACACCAAGCGGCACACCGCTTTCCCGCTCAGAGTAGAGCAGGTGATCATGCCGTCATAAAAACTGTTTCCGCCCGTCATTCGGTACGCACCGCGAATGGCTTCTTTTCGTTCCATGGTTTTCTCTCCGTGTTTCAATCATCACACGACCGTTTCCGATCTCATTTTTTCAAAATGTCCACGATTTTCGCAAAGTCCTCCTTTGCCTCCTTGAAGATCGGCAGCATACAGTAGCAATGCACCATCTTCGGGCGGGCGGACACCGTATAGGGGACATTTGCCCGTTTGCAGGCTTCCTCAAAGGCCGGCAATGCGCCGTAGAGCACCTCGTCGGCAGAATAGAAGAAGTGGATATCGCCTACGCCGGTAAAATCTCCCCGGGAGCCGGAGAGCATATAGTCCGGCACATTCTTGCAGCCATGCCGCATGAACTTTTCCACCGTCACCATAAAGGCATAGTCAATGGAAACATCCCTTTCATTGAGTGCCTGCATCCGCGCCTTTTCCGCATCGTTCCACGGCACCTCGCCGGGGGATACGGCGACAATGTGCCGTGGCTGCGGCAGCGACTCGGGCTGCGCGTTGTTGTGCGCCGCAATGCCAAGCGCCAGCGCACCGCCGGAGGAAAAGCCGCAAGTACTGACATTTCCGCCGCCGTACAGTGTAATCATTTTTCGATAACATTCGTACACCATCGCGTATGTTTCAGTAATGCAGTGTTCCATGCAGAGCGGGTAAAACGGAAACCACACATCACAGCCGGTCTCGCGGCAGAGCTTGCGCATCACAGGCAGGTCACCCTTATCGGGGCCGATCACCATGCCGCCGCCAAAGAAATAGAGAATCGCGCGCTCGGACGGCTTCGGATGCTCTCGCACGATCAGACAGGGAAAGCCGTTTACCGCGATCGTTTCATAATATGCCTTGCTGTCGGTGGGCGTAAAAACGCCACGATGCCGGTTCTGCTTTTCAATTTCCTTTCGCAGTGCATCCTCCGGCAAGGCGAACGCCTTTTTCGCGCCGGAGAGCTCGTATACGCTGCGTAAGATAGATGCAAAGATACTCATGATTTAGCCCTCTCATTTCCTCGCTGTAATGCAGAGCCAGCTTTTCTTTTTGTATATCTGCACATCGTGAAAGCCCGCCTGCTCCAGATACGCCTTTAACTCAACGTCCTTATAGATGGTCATGCCGCCGATGATCTCCGTCCACTTCTTGTCCTTGTCCGTATCGCCATTGCTCTCGTTACAAATGAGTAATGTCCCGCCGGGCTTCAGCACCCGGTAAACCTCCCGGAAGCACCGGGGCAGATCGGGCCAGAAATAGACGGTTTCAAAGGCTGTGACCGCATCGAACCAGTCCTTTGCGAAAATGATACGCTCCACGCTGCCCTGCCACACCACGCAGCGCCCCTCCTGAATCGCGGCTCGGTTGAGGCTTCGAGCCTTCTCCACACTGACGGGAGAATAGTCAATGCCCTTGACAATACCCTGTGGGCATTTTTTCAGCAGCATTTTCATGTTCGCCCCGCCGCCGCAGCCGCAGTCCAGCACCTTGGCATCCGGTGCGGCATTCAGAAATTGGAGCCCCCACCGAGCCACGGCGCTGTGACCGAGATTCATCATGGCGACCATAATTTTCCCGCCAAAGCCCTCGGGCTTGCGGGTGTTTTCAAAGAATGACATATCACACCTCCGTTTTCTCACACTCGGCATAGGTCAGCGGGAACGAGGCTTTCAAAACAACGCTTTTCCGCACCGTCCAGCCATTCTGACTTAGAAAGCGCAGGTATTCCGCGCTCGTCCACTTGCTGTGGAGGGGAAAGCCCACACGCTTCATAAAAAATGCCCTGACCTTGCCGGAAAACGAGTTTCCCGCGTGGGTGAAGGTCGGCGCGATGAGCGTGCCGTCGTCTTTCAGTACCCGTTTTATCTCTTGCAGGGCTTTTTCCGGCTGCGGCACGATATGCAGCGCGTTGGACACGATCACCACATCGAAGGACTCCTCAGCGTAGGGCAGGCAGAACATATCCTGCACGGAGAAGTGCAGCTTGGCAGAGCGAGTATCCCGCTTTGCCTCGGCAATCATCTCTGCGGAGGCGTCCGTCGCCTCGATGTGTGCCGCCGCGTTCACGATGTGCTTTGCAATCAATCCCGTGCCGGTAGCAAGCTCCAGCACCGTCTTGTGCCGCACGACCGGCCGGATCAGCTCATACATCTCGTCATATGCCGCCCGATCCTTTCGCATAAAGCGGTCGTACCGACCGGCATTTTTGTCCCAGAAATTCTTGTGTTCTCGCATCTCTGTCATTCCCTTCGGTGTTAGATTTGCCTAACCAATACGTGCAGTTATTCGATTAGATGTCGCTAACTATCGTGTCTTGGAAAAGCCGCATTGCTGCGGCCTTTCGCTTATTCAAATAACTCCCTGCAAGCACCGTACACCAGCGTTTCCAGCACCTGCGGGTACAGTCCTCCTATTTGTTCCTTGTGTGAGACGGTCAGAATCAGTCCGCGTACTGTCGCGGCGGCAAGTGAAATCCCCCGTTTAGGAACAAGGTCATATTTTTCCAGAAGCTGACGAATGTGCGTCTCGTCGTCGTGGTAATGCACATTTTTGACATCCTCCGGCAGTCTCTGCAAAAGCAGCTTTGCATCGTTTTCAATGAAAGCCATGTCGCCGGTATCGGACAGCCGCCGGCAGACGGCAAGGACCGCCTTTGCCGCGCGCTCCGACGGCGGCAAGCCGTCAGTTTCGCTCAGTGCATGGTCAGCCACTCCGTAAAGCTCGGAGTGAATGTTCTCCAAAACCGCGAAGAAGACCATCTCCTTGGATTCGTAGAATTTATAAAACGAGCCTTTTGCGATACCGACAGCCTTTGTCAGTTGATCCACTGAGGTTTTCTTCATCCCCAGCGTGACAGCACAATGTCTCGTTTCTTTCAGCAACGCCTTGCGGAGCTGCTCAGTCTCGTAATCGGTAAAAGCCAAGCCCGCGCCTCCTTAAATATGACCGTTTCAGTTTATTTGGTCATATTATACCGCGCTTCTTTCTGGTTTGCAAGGGGTGTGGAGAAAAAATCGCTAATCAAAAGGAGTGCAGTGTTGCAGAAAGAGACGACGGAATTCCGGTAATCGTTGTCGCCGCTGTAAAAGAAACTATATCGTAAAAGGGCATCAGAACGAAGCATCCAAACGCTGCGTTCTGATACCCATTTTGTTTCATATTGCACAGATGGGTTGATTACAAGAAAAAAGCAGGAATTAACACAACATGAACGACATATGATATCTGCAATAATCTTCCTGGGGAACGATCTGCACAACGCTCAACGACATGCCCCATGTATAGAGACGGCGACTCGTAAGAGCCGCCGCCTTTTACATGACTACCGCTCAGGGTCACTTCTTTTTCGTTTGCTGATTGAATTTCGATGCTGCTCCTGCCTTTTGTGAGCAATGAGTTGTCGCCCCTGCCGTTCTTCTGCATCCTCTCCGAGCAGTCTGGATGTTTCCTGTTTGGCACCGAGCAGCATAATAAGAAATGGCTTCTCATGCATGGCATCCTCTAACTGCTTTTCTGACTCCTTTTCCTGTACAGGACGGATGGCCCGCCGTGCTTCATACAACTCCACCGGGTCAAACTCCGTAGCCTGCGCTTTCAGTTCAGCGTATTCGGTCAAAGCCTTATCCAACTCGGCGGAATATTTCTGTTCCTGCGTCTCCAGCCTCTCCGCGATGGCGGGGACAGTACGGGCAACCAATGCGGCCAGTTTTTTGATTTCGGCTTTCAACTCCCACAGCAGCGCATTATCGGCCTTGATCTGCCGGTTAATCTCGCAGCGGTCAGAAATGATTCCCTTGCACTCCAACGCCTGCGCCGCTACGCCCTCATGGATGGTAGGAATCTCATCCAAACCCCGTGCAACGTTGCTGCGGTGGTCAATGCGTTCCTCGCGTCCCGCACGTTCCAGATGGCGGTTGGACACGTCAGCCCACGCCGCCCGCCATGTCAAAAGCTGTTCCTCACTGTTCCAGCGTTCGGAGATTGAATTCTGTCTGCCGTAGCGGGTGGTGTCATGTACACTTTCTTTTTGTCGACCTTGTAGGGATATTGCTTCTCCCAGCCATCGTTCTGCGCCGACTTGAACTCGGCGGCGGTGAAGCCTTTTTCCTCGCCGTTTCTGACGCAGAGATATTCTTTCTCGGTTTTGTACTGCCAGTGTCCCTGCTCATCCAGCGGGCGCACCGTCAGGAGAATGTGGGCATGGGGATTGTGGCCGTCAGTGTCGTGGATGGCAGCGTCGGCGCACATTCCATCCGAAATAAACTGCTCCCGGATAAAGTCTTGCAGCAGCTCGATCTGCTGCTCCCGACTCATGACCTCCTTGCCAAAATACTTTTCCAGTTCCGCAGTAGAAATAATCACGCCTCGATCCTCCTTTTTCTGTTCTGATAAGATACCGTCAATGACATCGCCGTTGAGCTTGCCTTCCTTATCCAGCTCCCGGAGCCGTTTAGCCTGGGCCAGCGAGGGCGAAGCCTGCTCCCCGTCAATGGAAACAACGATAAGCCTCTGATTTTTCGGTTTGATGTAGGACAGCTCCACGGCAGGCATGAAGCCCATCTTTTTATCGTCTACCTTATCCAGAAGCTCCGGCACAAGGGAGTTGAGCCGCAAGTAGCGCATGACCTTTTTATAGTTCATTTCATGCGCCTCGCCCACAATCTCAACCGAGCGTTTTCCGACATCGCCTTCCGCAACGCCTTTCAGCCGCCCGCCCTGATGCTTGATGTCCTCAACTTCGAGTTCCAGCAGCGCGGCCAATTCGCTGGGGAGCATCCCGTCACGCTGCTTGTTGCTGTCTTTCATGGCCTGAACCGCTTCGTGGTCGGTCATTTCACGGACGATAAAGGGCATTTCATCCAACCCGGCCAGCTCGCTACCGTGGGTGCGGCGATGGCCCGCTACAATTTCGTAGCCGTTTCCGTCTTTCTCCGGGCGGGCAAGACCGGGAACCATTACACCGTTTACGCGGATAGAAGCAACGATTTCCTGCATCTTTGCATCGTCCCTTACCTTAAAGGGATGCGGACGGAATGTGTGAAACGGATGAACCTCGGAAAGTTTCAGATAAACCAGCTTGCCTTCCTCAACCGGGCGGGGCGGTGTGGTCGGCTCGGGAGCCGTCTGTTCCACAGCAGCAGTTTCCTTCGGTGCCGTATCCTGTGCAGGCTTAATGGGCTCCTTGGCATCCGGGGCCTTTCCGTCACTTCGGGACACTTTGTCTCGTTTGGACGGCTTGGGCTTGTCAGGGGCCGCCTTTTCGACTTCGGCGCAGGCGTTCTGCCTCTTTTCCGCCATAAGCTCATTGATTTTGTCAAAGGACACAACCACATCGTCGGGCTCAGACGCTGCGGCCTGTTCTGGTGTGGTGATAGGCCCGGCGGCCTCCGGGGAAGTATTCTCCGCAGGGCCTGTGTTCAGTTTTTCATCGGCCATTTACGATCCTCCTTTCCGTCTATCCACGCAAAAAAGCCGCCCGTTTTTCATGCCGGACGGCTTTTTGCGTAATGTGATAGATCAAATATTATTTTTTCTGGTTTGTAGGATCCGAAAAGCCTTGTATTTACAGTGTTCCTAATAGGAAGTAATCATATGCTTATCCTCCCCAAAATGCTCGCCCGGATGGGCTTTTTTGTTATAGCCACAGGATAAAACTTTTCTTCCGGGAAGTGGTCGCATGGAAAGCGACATTTTTGATTTCTGAAGCTTTCTGACGATTTTTTTACGCCCCGATCAAATTCTGATCAAATGCAAACAGTGCTTCGTTGATTTCAAGTACATCATAGTTCCCCTGTTCCACAAAATATTCCACGATAATATCGAATTTGCTCGCATGTGACAGAGCGAATCCGGCTTAGCCAAGCATATCCTGCATTTCTATGAGCGGCAGTTCAAGAGCCAGTGTAAACGCAAGCACCGTCTGCTTGGATGGCCTATAGAACTTGTCAGAACGAAGCTTGGAAAACAGTTTCCGGTCAATGTTCGCTTTTTTATAGCACTGTGCATCAGTCATACCCTGTTCATCAATTTCTATTCTTTTTTTTTATGGATCGATTTTACGAATCTATTTCAGGAATTTTTTGCACAGCATGTTTCGAATGGTCAAAGGAATCAAAAAAGCGCATACAGAAAATATAAAATCCTGCATGCGCTTTTTGATCCGTCAGAGTATAGCGACGTACGTCAAATTTTCTATGCTATAGGAGCGATATTGCTATTTCCGTGTACAGCGAGAAAACTTTTTACTCCTCGTCATCTTTCTTCTTTTTTCCACGGAGTTTCAGCCCCAGTCCGCCGGCTCCAAGAGAAGCGACTGCCATGCTGACCCATCCCCAGATGTTCGTCACATCGCCGGTCTTTGCATTGCTGCTCTTCTTGGCCGTGGATGTATTGGATACACCGCTGCTTGCAAGTGGAGCAGTTGTTGTCTTTGGCGTAGTGGTCGGAGTTGTGGATGGTGTTTTCGTCGGCTGCGTTGTAGGCGTTTCTGTTGGTGCAGCTGTCGGGGTTTTGGTTGGTGTTACGGTCGGAGTCTCTGTCGGTGTTACTGTTGGTGTTTCCGTTGGTGTTACACTCGGTGTTTCTGTTGGAGCCGGTGTCGGCTCTTCGCCTGGGTTTCCTTTCTTCCAGGTAAAGGTAAGATCCTGATATCCAAGAGCGGAAACAGTGATTTCAAAGGAATCGCCCTCTGCAAATGGTGCGGCGTCTGTTTTTAAGGTTCCGTCTTCGTTAAAGAGGACAACGGCTCTTCTTCCGCTTGCGGCATATGCTGTTCCGTTTACACTGACAGATGTAATGCTCTTCAGGTAATCTGCAAACTCTTCCGCAGTAGCATCATCTGCTTTGACAAGGGCAGGTGCCTTTGCATCTGCATGGAATGCAGCCGGCATTTCTTCTGTGTACAGAACAAAGTCTGCGGTAAGATCTGCATACTTTCCATTCTGATCGTGTACGGTCAGTGTATAAGCGCCTTTTTTCGCGTTCTTAAAGTACAGGGTATCTCCAGATACGGTTCCGGTCAGGCCTTCTACCGAATAAACAGCGGCATAATCTTCCGGCAGTCCTTCCAGTTTAACAGAAGTGTTTCCGGCTGTTACGGAAGCGTTTTCTACGGACAGTTCATTTGCAAATTTTACCGGTACATAAACATCTGCCGGGATTTCAAAGATTCCTTTGCTGGTGTAGTAAGTAATCTTGTTAATGGTCTGTCCCATCATTCCTACATAATGTGCAGAAGAGGTCGGGCAGTTGTGAACTTTTTCGGTAAATCCGGTGCTCCATGCCAGTTCGGATACTCTCCAGATATTTTCCAGATGACGCATACCGTAATCATTACCTTCTTTGGTGCTGACAACAACGCCATATACCGTATCTTTTCCGGCTTCAATCGTATCGGTCAGTCCATCCAGGTCTAACTGATAATCGCCATATCTGCTATTGGTGGAAAGCTCTGCGGTTACATTTTCCAGTTTTGTTGCTTCCGCGCCTTTCACAGCACCAAAGGTCACATTTCCATCGGCATCGACAGATGCTTCTTTATAGTAAGCCGGAACTTCATTTAAGGTATAGTAAGCGTAGCTTGCTTTCTCATACAGAGCATCTTTTCCCGTATACGTTGTCGTAGATGTCTTTCCACGGTTGGTAACGGTAATTTCAATGGAATCGTCATCGGTTACTTTCGTATATTTGCTCAGATCCATTCCTTCTGTTACTTTTACCGGGAAGGTGATACCAGTGATATCGCTTCCATCTGCGTTCACATGGTAGGAACCGCCGGAGAGAGAAGGTGTTCTTGTTTTATTTAAGGTTGCGGAAGTGAAGGCATCTACAGGGACATCATTCTTTACTTCAGCCTGATAGAATGCTGCGTATGGAATGTTCATCAGAACATACTGGGACTGCAGAGCTTCGATTGCGGCTGTTAAATGGCTGGTTGCCTCATCGACAGATGCCTGGCTGTGTTTTTTATCCAGTTCATCTTTTGCTTCCGAAAGTTCGGTCTGCATGTCATTCCAGGACTTTTCTGTGTAAAGATCTTTGTTCAGACCTTCTGCTTTTGCAATTGCCTCTTCCAGAGCTGCTGTGCTCTGAACCGGATCGGCGCCTACGATATTCTCTTTGGTTGCCTCGAAGGTATAAGAAGCATCTGCGTAACCAAGGGCATGAATCGTAATCTTCCAGTAGCCGGTTCCATCGGTTCCTTCCGGAAGCTGGCAGCGGAGAGAATCGGTAAGTCCAAGCTGGATTCCCATTGCTTTATGCATCCAGTTATCGGAAGCAAATTTCGTTCCGTATACTGCCTTTGCATTGGTATAGGTCGCATCATCGCCATAGTATGTCCAAGTTACCGTCTGCATATTGGCTGCCAGGTCGCCATAATCCCCATTCAGATCTACACGGAGAAATTCGCCATAAGAACCATTAGCTTCTTTTACAGTAAGACCAACTGTTGCAGCATCCGGAGCAGTCTTCAGAGCAGTACCAGAAATGCCGGATGCAGTTCCGGTTGTACGTGCAGAAAAGCTAAACGTGCCGTCCGCATTTTTCATTGCTGTTTTCAGTCCGTTTGTATCCTGTGTTACATCTGCTACCAGATCTGTATAATTCTGCAGCTTATTTTCTGTGAAACCACCAGAGAGTTTTCCTCCATTCTCCACTACAACATATTTCTTGCAGAATTCTTCATAATCGTCTTCTGAAACTTTTACAGGAACATACTTCAGTCCTTTTACTTCATAATGATCAATCTCTTTTTTGTCATAAGTAACTGTTTCACCATTCGTCAGAACTGCTGTTGTTACGCCGGTATAATATGCAACATCATAGGTTGTACCATCTTTCATATAGATCGTTGCTGTGCACTGGAAACTTCCTCTGTGCAGTCCATGAATTGTTGTTGCACGAGTTACTGTATCAAATGCACCCTTATCGCTTTCACCGCGACTATCTGTGGTTTCTGAGGCTGCATCGTTTCCCGCTGCCTGTACATTTTCAGCAGCCCAGTATTCTGCCCACGTAAGCCCAGCATAAACGTATTTGTAAGCAGTTTCCTTTTTCTCATAGGTAAAGGAAAGTGTTTTGTAACCGGTTGCTGTAATTTCAATTTCAAAATGAGTTCCATCCGCAAAAGCAGCTGCCGTTGTATCAAGGCTGCCATCCTCTTTCACCAGGACGGTAGCTTTTTTTCCGCTTGCCGGATAATCTTTTCCGTTCACTTTTACAGAAGTGATATTTTTGATATAGTCTGCAAAATCCTCTTCCGATGCGGAATCTGCCTTTACAAGCGCCGGAGCATTTCCTTTTTCATTGTAGGAGGCTGGCATTGCATCGGTAAAAAGTGTAAATTTCTGTGTCAGATCTGCGTATTTTCCGTTTTTATCATGAATGGTAAGTGTATAAATACCTTTTTTCGCATCCATGGAATAAGAAAGGGTATTTCCATTTACCGTGCATCCATCCAGACCATCTACAGAATATTCTGCTTCATAATCTGACGGGAGACCTGTAAGATTGAGTGTTGTCTTTCCCGCTGTCACAGAGGCATCCGCAACAGAAACACTTGCTTCAAATTTTATCGGAACATAAATATCCGAAACAGGAATGGTATAGATTCCCTTACTGGTGTAATAAGTTACTTTGCTGATATGCTGACCCATCATAGATTTATAATGCTCTGAAGAAGTCGGGCATTCATGGACGGAGGTTGTAAATCCGGTAGACCATGCCAGTTTGGTTCCTCGCCAGATATTTTCCACATGACGCATGCCATAGTCGTTACCTTCTTTGGTGCTCACAATTACACCGTACACCTGGTCCTGATCCACAGCGATTGTATTTTCAAGACCATCCAGATTCAACTGATAATCACCATACCTGGATTCTGTCCGAAATTTTGGTGTAACGTCGCTCAGTTCGGTAGCAGTTCCCACTGTTTTCCCAAAAGAAAGACTTCCATCTGCATTCACGGTTGCTTCCTTGTAATAAGATGGCGCATCACTCAGTACATAATAAGCGTAATCAGCATTTTCAAACAGTGCATCTTTTCCGGTATACGTTGTAGTAGATGTCTGTCCACGCTTCGTAACCGTAATACTTACCGAATCCTCATCCGTTACTTTTTTATATTTGGAAAGATCAATTCCGGAAACTTTAACAGGGAATGTGATTCCATCAATGGAACTTCCGTCTGCATTGGAATGATAGGAACCGCCGGCAATGGATCCTGTTTTTGTCTTTGACTTCGTTGCAGAAGAGAAAACATCAACGGAAACACTGTTATTTAACTCTGCGGCATAAAATTTATCGTATGGAATATTCATCAGAACATAGGAAACCTGTTCGGACGGTGTGACAGTCGGTGTGACAGTCGGTGTTGCATCAGGCGTCGGTGTCGCTGGTTCGGATGGCGCAGGTGTTGCCGCCGGTGCTTTTTCCAGTCCTTTAACCGCAGCAGTAAGTGCATCTTTCGCAGCATCGACAGCAGTCTGCGATTCTTTGGCATTCAATGCTGTTTTCGCAGCAGCAAGTGCACTCTGCATGGATTTCCAGGAAGTAGAAGTATAATCGGCTTCTTCCAAAGCTTCTGCTTTTGCAATCGCATCTGAAAGCTCTGTTGTATCAACAGAAGGAGCTGGTGTTACGATATCAGCTTTTTCTGCTGCGGCAAGTGCTGCCTGTTTTACAGCAGCTGATGTTCTGGTTGCACCGGAGACGCTGTCCCAGTTCTGAAGATTGGCAACTGTGGCATCCTGTCCCTCGAGTTTTGTTTTGATACCTTTGGACTTGGATACTGCTTTTGAAAAATAACTGCTGCTTTCCGAATCATAGCCATTTCCAGGAGTTACCGTAATATCGGAAAATTTTCCGTTAGCGACAGTAAGCTTTACATTGACATCATATTCGGTCCATTCATCCTCTCTGTCTTCCTCTTCCATGCGGGTTACATGAGCGGTAGATTCATAAACACCGTCTTTCATGACCCCGTTTTCGGTATCTGCAAGTACAGTTCCAGGGAGCAGACTCATGGTCATAGAAGCTGCCATCACGGCGGCTAATGATTTTTTCTGAAGTTCTTTTCTTTTGATCATAACTTCCTCCTTTTCCTTCTTGAATGGTTTGCAGGAAAGATTGGGCAAACCATTCTGTATTATTGAATTAGTTTTACCTAATTAATAATCCAGTTAACTAACCAATGGATATTTTACTAATTTTAGATAGTTTTGTCTAACCTATAACTGTTGTTTTTTTCTCATTTACATCAAAAAAGTGTCTTATTGAATTATTTTTGCTATTTACGACGCCTTAAAAATAAAACTCTTACCGTAACTTTTGAAAAAGCAGGCCGGAATCAGGTGGATATTCGCATTTCCTTTTGATCCCCTGATTCATCTAAAAGGTTTGTCGGAAATAAAAGAACAAAAAAACACTACATGGAACAAGTATTTTTCATTCTTGTTCCATGTAGTGTTTTTCTACAGGCACTCTATTTTCTTCCTTTTCCGTGAACCCTACCACATATTCTTCTTTTCTTCTAAATGGATTGCCAAAAAAATCCGGCCGGAAAGAATTCCAATCAGCGTTCCGGTTATGACACCTGCGATCAGCAGAACCGGAAGATAATAAAACAATTTTGTGTTCTGTACAACGTATGCGGCAACGCAGATCTGCGCGACATTGTGGGCTACAGCACCGGCAATACTGACACCGGTCATACTGAAACCTTTGATTTTTTTCAAGAGAAGCATCACGAAGAAGCTCAAAAGACCACCGGCTAAACTGTACAGAATCGACATTCCATTTCCGAAAAGATAGCCCATCAGAAGAATCCGGGCAATGGAAATCATCAGAACCTCTGCCGGCGGAAGGAAAAACAGTCCGATGACCACAATCAGGTTTGCAATGCCAAGCTTAATTCCCGGTACACCAAAATTGATGGGAATCAGCGCCTCCACATAACTGAAGATCATGGCAAGTGCCATTAACATGGCACATAATGCAATTTTTCTGCTTGCAACATGGCTGTTTTTCATTCTTCTTCATTCCTTCCCTTTCCATGTTTTTGCTTTTTATTTTACAATTACATCCGGTGCGTCTTCCTCAGAATCCGGCAAGGTACTGTCACTTTCCACTTCAGCTACCAGCTTGTGGGGAAGACATACGATCGTTTCATTTACTTTCTGTATGGAGCCCTGTTTTTTACAGTAACCGTCCGGGCAGTCGGCTTCTTCCATGTGCGCTTTTCCGTTTTTAATGACCAGCTGGTTAGTTCCGTGGCTGGTTTCAATTGGTATTGTCTGATTTTTGCTGAGCTCATAGGTTCCATAGACTTCGCCGTCCACCGTGATTTTTAAAAGATTTCCGTTTTCCGGTTTCCGCAGATACAGTCCGAGTGCCAGCAATCCGGCAAGCAGTAAAATTCCGCCGGCCAGAATAAGATCTTTTTTCTTCATGAAGATGATCTCCTGTTTCTATGTTTATGCTTATCAAAAAGAATACGAAGTCCACATCCACTCTTATTGCTTTTCATAGCGGAAGCAGGAGACTTCCCTGCTTTGGTCAAATTCCGACCCATAAAAGCAGGGTCAGAAGTAGAACCGCGCGGAATAAAGTGAAAAGAATCTCATTTCCATGGAGTTTTTTTATCCCACAGTGGATATTTCCTTTCGGGCACGTATCGATACATTTTTGACACTGAAAACAATCTCCGGAAATATCCATGGATCCATCCGATGGCAGTTCAACGGCAGACGGGCACTGTCTGGTGCAGGCACTGCAGCCGCGAATACAGTTTTCCCGTTTCCTGTGCAGGGTAAAAAGCGGCAGGATCGGGAGCAGCGAAAAAACAGCTCCCATCGGGCACAGAAAACGGCAGAAAAAGCGTTCTTCAAAAAACATACCAATCAGAATTAAAATAAGAAGAAGGATACCCGGAAGGTACGATGCCAGACGAAAATTTCCGGCATGCAGCATGGAAAAGACATCCCACGGGCTGGTGCCTCTGGCTTTCTGGTAAACACCGGCAAAGCAGCAAATGGCAATCAGCAGCAGAATCCCATATTTAAGCAGGGATAGTTTTTTTGCAAGTTCTGGTTTGACGCGTTTTGGTTTCTTTTTTCGTTTCTTACAGATTATACCATAAATTGCGTGCATTGCATCCCCAAGACTTCCAAAAGCACACGCAAATCCACAAAAAAATCTTCCGAAAACAATCGTGAATGCGCAAACAAGAAGAAGTGCCGCTACAAATGCGGTCATTTCAATTTTCTCACCATGCCCCAACTGGGTAAAAATGTATTTGACACCGTTAAAAGCAGCTGTAAATACGGATGGAAGAAAAAGAAAATAGAGAAGCTGGATTCCTGCCCGGAGATAAGAAACGATTTGCTTTCTCTTTTTTGCAGGTAATCTTGTAAGGTCTAAATTTTTCATGTTATTTTTCCGCCTTTTCTAATGCCTCTGCTGTGGCATTTTTGATACCGGTAGAGCTGAATGTTGCACCACTTATTGTGTCTACATCGGCAGACTGTGCCTCCAGAATTTTCGGAATGATATCTTTTGCATTGGACAGATAAGCGCTGTCTTCTCCATCCGCTGATAAAATAGACAGATCTGTCATCTGACCGTTTTTTACCGTTACCTGAACCGTGATCATTCCACCAAACCCTTCTGCTTCTCCTTCATAGGTACCGTCAAGATATGGGCTTGCGGTGGTATCATCTGTATCGGCAGCCGAAGCATCGGATGCGGCTTCCTCTGACGCTGCTGCATTTTGCGTGGTCTTGGCAGCCGCTTCCAGACTTTCTTTTTGCAGCTTCGTTGTTTCAAGCTCTGCCGAAAGCTGTGCAATCTGATCTTCTTTTTCGCGGCGGTCCAGTACCGTATTGTAGCCCAGAAGGACAGCCGCGATGACTGCAAGATTTAAAGAACGAACGAGTAATTGTTTCATTATTTTCCCCTTTTATGGTGTTACTTTTGCGGCATTCAGCGCATTCTGGCATGCTGCGAGGATCGCTTTGGATGAGCAGGTTGCACGGGAGACCGTATCGATGTTTTCAAGTGTTCCTGTTTCCAGAATCTGAGTAGAAATACCTTTTATTTTCGAGGTTCCCTCAGCCGCGCGGCGGATATAAGATGCATTCTCACTTCCACCGTCCCCATTGATATTACTTAACGCCACGATTTTATCGTTTTCGATCGTTACCGTTACAGAAAGCTGATATGCTGCAAAGTCTTCATCCTCATCCGGCTCGCAGACGGCAATGGCTGTATATTCACCATCCTGATAGATCCTCTGCTCCGGTGTTTCCGTTGGGGCCGGTGTCGGCGTCTCCGTTGGCTTTGGTGCTTCCGTTGGAGTCGGAGCAGGTGTCTCGGTTGGAGATGGCGTTTCCGTCGGTGTCGGAGTTGGATTTTTCTTTTCTTCCGTTATACGTTCTGCCTCTTTTAATGCTTCTTCGATTGCCGCAAGAATTCCCTTCGAGCTGTAGGTGGCGCCGGAGACGGTATCGACTTCCAGTGTCTGTTTTTTCACAACATCCTTTGCTACCTGTTTTGCCCGTTTCAGAAATGCCTCATCATCTTCGCTTTCCGTTACAAGAATCGCTTTGATCGTTTCATCCTGAATGACGACTGCCATTGTGATATCTCCCAGATAGCCTTCGCCAGTTCCGTAATAAATGCCTTCCGCATACGGGAACTTTCCTTCCGGAATCGTTGTGGTGTCACCGCTGTTTGTTCCGTTATCCGGAATGGTCTCGCCGTTTGTCACTTTCTTCGCATTTTCCAGCGCCTGTTTTACAGCATTCTGTATTCCACGGGAGCTGTACGTTGCGCCGGAGACAAGATCCACATCTGTTTTCTGCCCATCTACGATGCGGTCGGCAACGACTTTGGCACGGTTGAAGAAGGTTTCATCATCTTCATTTTCCAGAATCAGAACAGCTTTGATCGTCTGATCCTGCAGAGCTACTGCCACTTTGATATCTCCCTGGAAGCCGGCCGCTGTGCCGTAATAAATACCGTCTTGATACGGAAAACTTCCCTTTGCTGTTGACGAATTGTTATTCTGACCATTGCTATTGCCGCCGTTATTCTGGCTGCTGTTTCCATTACTGGTATTGCTCTGGCCGTTTCCGGCGGTATTGGAAGATCCGTTCACTGCAGCCTGGCTTAAGGCACTTCGAACGGCTTCGATGATACCGCGGGAACTGTAGGTGGCTCCGGATACCGTATCCACGTTGGTACTCTGGGTCGAAAGGATCGTAGAAATCAATGAGGAAGCACTGGAAAAATAACTCGGCGTGTCATTGTCTTCCACAATATCAATCGATGCAATCTTTCCGCCGCTGACAACAACGCAGACTTTCATAGTACCGCCAAATCCAGTTCCTGTTCCGTAATACGTTCCATCCCGGTATGCGGCCGGTTCTTCAATTTTCGATACCGTAACGGTTCCGCCCGATGAGGCTCCGCCGCCGGATGCTCCTGATGCTGCCGGCTTGGAGGTGTCCTCCTGACCGGTCAATGCGTTTTTCACAGCGGCAAGAATACCTTTGGAACTGAAAGTCGCACCGGAAACGGTATCTACCTCCACACTCTGGGCTGCGATAATGCGGTCGATGACTCCCTTCGCACGGTTCAGAAACGATGCATCCTCACCAGGAGCACTTACGATCGAAATGGACTGAATCGTTTTGTCCTTTAATACGACAGACACCGTAATCGTACCGCCATAACCGGTGCCGCTGCCCTCATACGTTCCGTCTGCCAGTTCAAAGCTGCCGGATCCAACTGCCGCAACAAGTTCTGCTTCTGTATCGGCCGTTTTCTTCTTGCTGTCCTCTTTCTTTTTCGTATCGTCTTTCTTCTCCGCTGTGTCCTGTTCCGGCTCCGGTGTTGCCAGTGATTCCGGCTGCTCTACAGCATAAACCGGTGCGGTATAGCCGTTCAGCGAAATACCTGCACAGGCCGCTACAATAACCGCTGCCAGCGCCGGTGCAAATGTCGTCAGTTTTTTCCATTTTCCCATGGTTATGTATCACCGTCTTTCCTGATAATTTTTGTCTCATGTTCGGAAGTAAAATCGTCGGCGATTCCCTCAGTTACGTACAGAACGCCATCTTCATCTTCCAGAATCGTATCAAACTCGTCGCTGTGCGCACGCCAGTATTCGGCCGCCTTGTCTTTTCCCATGATGAAAAGAGAGGTGGAAAGGCCGTCCGCCAGTGTTCCATCCGCACTTACGATCGTCACAGACACCAGTCCGTTGTTTGCCGGATGTCCGGTCGACGGATCGATAATGTGGTGGTATCTCACGCCACCCTGCTCGAAATACCGCTCATAGCCGCCGGAAGTGATAACCGCCCGATCAGCGGTCGACAGAACGCCGAGGTAATCATCCTCCGCTTCCGGACTCTGCACTGCAACACGCCACTTGCTGCCGTCTGTTTTGGTTCCGACAACCTGAACATTTCCTCCGAGATTGATAAGACCGCTCGTCACACCGCATTCCCGGTAAATGTCGGCAATTCTGCCGGACGTATAGCCCTTGGCAATTCCGCCGAAATCGATTTTCATACCTTCTTTGGCAAAACGGATGGATGCGTTGTCTTTATCGTAGATGATATCGTTGGCATCGGTGAGTGGAAGGAGACTTTCAATCGTCTCATCCGAAGGAACCGTATAATTGCCGGTCGTAAATCCCCAGGCATCCATGATCGGATAGATTGCGATGTCGAAAACACCGTTTGTACTGTCATACAGATCCAGGGAGCGTTCCAGCAGACAGACCGTATCTTCCGACAGCGTTCCGCCGCCGTTCGCGTTAATCTGTGCTACTTCGCTCGTCTCCTCGCCTGTTGACAGCAGCGCATCCAGCCGTTCAATCTCCTGCTGTGCCTGATCGACTGCTATCTCGGCGTTCGGACCGTAGGCGGTGACCGTCATATACGTATCCATTGCAAAAATATCTCGACTGCTTGATGCATCTGCGGCATCCGAAGAAGATGCGGACGCGGCCCCTTCCGAGGAACTTATACTGGAATTCTCCGAAGCGCCAGAAGCTTCCGAAACACTCGAAGTTTCCGATCCCGACACCGTCTGCGCCTGATTTTTACTGCTTGCTGCCTGCGATGATGTTCCTCCTCCGGAACAACCGCCTGCGGTCAGTACAATGGTAAGACAAAATGCTGCAACAATTTTCTTTTTCATAAATAAAACTCCATTTTCTCTTGTGTTAGGAAATTCTAACTTTGGTATTATAACATTAACTTGTAACTTGCGCTATGAATTATTTGATAAAAATTTTTCAATTAGCGTATCAGATCTGATAAATTTTCTCATTTTATATAGCAGGAATCAAGTGGTTTTTACTGGAAATCTGTTAAAACCTAAAAACGCCAGCACCATCGAAAAAATCCGGCAGTGCTGGTGTTTTGAAATTTTAATAACAGTTTTTACATCCGCGTGGTTTTCCGCTTTCCGCAATTGTGCCATGATAAATCGTTTTTGATCGTCCCAGTGACGGGCAGTTGATCGTAGAATGATAAACCTTTTTGTTGATAATTTTATCATACAACAAAAGAAGAGAACTTGCATGAATATTCTTGATAATTAACAAATTTAGTTATTTTTGCCAATTTTTCTATTTCCTGTTCCAAAAGGAACTTTGAATTTTTTTTCGACTGCAAAAATATCTCTATTATAAAAAAGACCTTGCAACCACTTTTCATGGCTACAAGGTCTTTTTATTTTTGAAATTTATGAGTTGTACACCGGTATCCCAGTCACTCTCAAAAATTACATATGCTCGTGGCAGGTTCTGGAGATAACGTCCATCTGCTGCTCTTTTGTCAGGTCGATGAATTTAACTGCATAGCCGGATACACGGATCGTGAAGTTTGCGTACTCCGGTTTCTCCGGGTGCTCCATTGCGTCGATCAGTTTTTCGGTTCCGAATACGTTTACGTTCAGGTGATGTGCACCCTGCTCGAAGTATCCGTCCAGAACGTGTACCAGGTTCTCGGTACGCTCTTCGTCGTTGTGGCCAAGTGCGCCTGGGTTGATGGTCTGGGTGTTGGAGATTCCGTCCAGAGCGTCCTCATACGGCAGTTTTGCTACAGAGTTCAGGGAAGCAAGAAGTCCGCTCTTCTCTGCGCCGTAAGACGGGTTAGCTCCTGGAGACAGAGGCTCACCAGCTTTTCTTCCATCCGGCAGAGAACCTGTTGCTTTACCATATACAACGTTGGAAGTAATGGTAAGGATAGAGGTTGTCGGCTCGGAATCACGATAGGTATGGCAGTATTTCAGTTTGTCCATGAAGGTACGAAGCAGCCATACAGCGATCTCGTCTGCTCTGTCATCGTCGTTGCCGTATCTTGGGAAGTCGCCGGTTGTCTCGAAGTCAACAGCCATTCCTTCTTCGTCACGGATAACTTTAACTTTAGCGTATTTGATTGCGCTTAAGGAGTCTACTACGTGAGAGAATCCTGCGATACCGGTTGCGAAGGTACGTCTTACATCGGTGTCAATCAGAGCCATCTCTGCTGCCTCATAGTAGTATTTGTCATGCATGTAATGGATCATGTTCAGAGTTCCAACGTACAGATGAGCCAGCCAGTCCATCATAACGTCGTATTTCTTCATAACCTCATCATAGTCCAGGTATTCGCCGGTGATCGGCTGATATTCCGGAGCAACCTGCTGTTTTGTCTTCTCGTCTTTACCGCCGTTGATAGCGTACAGAAGGCATTTTGCAAGGTTTGCACGAGCGCCGAAGAACTGGATCTCCTTGCCGGTCTCGGTAGCAGATACACAGCAGCAGATGGAGTAATCATCGCCCCATACCGGACGCATTACATCATCGTTCTCATACTGGATGGAGCTTGTCTGTACAGAAATATGAGCTGCATATTTCTTGAAAGCTTCCGGAAGATTCTCAGAGTACAGAACAGTAAGGTTCGGCTCTGGGGACGGTCCCATGTTTTCCAGTGTATGCAGGAAACGGAAATCGTTCTTTGTAACGATAGAACGTCCGTCGATTCCCATACCGGCAACTTCCAGAGTAGCCCATACCGGGTCACCGGAGAACAGCTGATTGTAAGACGGAATTCTTGCGAATTTAACCATACGGAATTTCATTACCAGATGGTCGATCAGCTCCTGAGCTTCTTTCTCAGTCAGGATTCCTTTTTCAATATCTCTTTCGATGTAGATGTCAAGGAAAGTAGATACACGGCCAACGCTCATTGCAGCACCGTTCTGAGTTTTGATAGCTGCAAGGTATCCGAAGTACAGCCACTGAACAGCTTCTCTTGCGTTCTTAGCCGGCTCGGAAATGTCATAGCCATAGGACTGTGCCATAACTTTCATATCCTGCAGTGCTCTGACCTGGTCAGCGATCTCTTCTCTTAACTGGAAGTCACCACGACGCATTCCCTGACGATTTGTTGCAGCGAAGTCTGCTTTTTTGCGCTCGATCAGGTAATCAATACCGTACAGAGCGACACGACGATAGTCGCCTACGATACGGCCACGGCCATAGGTATCCGGCAGACCGGTCAGGATTTTATTATGACGGGCTTTCATCATCTCTGGTGTGTAGATGTCGAATACACCCTGGTTATGTGTTTTGTGATATTTAGTGAAAATTTCATGAAGCTTCTCGCTTGGTTTGTAGCCGTAAGTCTCGCAGGACTGCTCAGCCATTTTAATTCCACCATACGGCATAAATGCACGTTTCAGCGGTTTATCTGTCTGCAGACCAACAACCTGCTCCAGATCTTTCATGCTGTCATCGATATATGCTGCGCCGTAAGCTGTGATTCCGCTTACAACTTCTGTCTCCATATCCAGAACGCCGCCTTTTGCACGCTCTTCTTTCTGGAGTTCCTGCAGTTTGCCCCACAGACGGTCTGTAGCCTCTGTCGGTCCTTCCAGGAATTTCTCATCTCCGTCATATGGAGTATAGTTGTTCTGAATAAAGTCACGTACGTCGATGCCTTCTTTCCAGAGTCTTCCGGTAAAGCCATCCCACTGTTCAAATTCTCTCATTTGATTTGTTCCTTTCTGGTGTTATTTTGTTTCGTCACGCACCGGCATCTTCTTTGCACCGGGCATGAACACCTCCGCATGGATAATATAACAAATCTCTGCTTTCCGCGCAAGATATGCACTTGAAAAAATACAAGGAAAAAGCACAAAATCTTGTATTTTGACAAGAACAGACGCTACATGTGGCGCTTTTCTTTTATACTCCGTATCCGATCTCGTATGTCTGTTTTGTAAAGTCACAAATAACATACGTTCCATCGGAAAATTCACTTTTCTGAAGACTTCCATCTGCATGCAGGCACGTATGGCGTATGAGCTCACAGAACGCTGTTTTTTCATGGAGTTCTGTCACGACACGGCATCGTTTCGCCATCTCTGGAAGGCTGATTTTTTCTCCGTCGAAAGCTCCGTCTGTGTTCGGATATGCCCCGTCCCTTACCAGATACGGCGCGCCGCCAGCGAGAAGAGCGTACAGCATATAGTCTTCGTCTTTTGACACACGGTCCATCATCCACGGCTCGATGACACAGTCGTGGTATACCAGATTAAAGAGGGGCACAGGGATTCCTTTTTTCGGCGATTCTGCCGGCCGCAGCATAAAATCATACGGCGCATAATGGCAAAATACCAGATATGGAACTGCCCAGTCGCTGACCTCCTCGGAACTTGAGAGAATCCCCTGCGAGAGCAGCCAGGAGAAGCAGTTTCCGCGGTACGTATAGCAGTCTTTTCGCGTCATGACATGTTCTGGATTTGCACATTCATCGCCTTCATTGCAGGTAAAGACATCGAGGTATGCACCGTCAAGCCGGATTCCATTTTTCTTCAGCTCCGCGAAATTTCGTTTCACATAAAACGGCGCCTGCGTTGCACAAAGATAGCTCTGCGGGCCGCCTGCCCAGTGACTGTGCCCCGGCACGGTTCCATCCACAAGACGGCACGCATAATTTTCATCGTAGCTTGGCGCTGCATGGTAATAGTCGCGGTACTGATCGTGAATGCCAAACTGATAGCCAAAATCATGCATCGTATCCACAAGAGATTTCATGCCTTTCCAGCCGCCGGCCTCTTTACATGCCGGGGTATAGTCCGGATGCTGATTGTCATAACCCGGCTCAGCCCAGCCGTCCAGATGAAGATACACCTTTTTCATACCAAGATCATGAATTGCTTTCATTTCCTGCTCGCGCACAGAAAACGGCACGACACGGTTGTTTTTTTCCGGATTCTGCGGATCGAAAAAGCCGGACTCCGGCTGCACAAACGTCTTGATTCCTGTATGTATAAAACACGTTCCCGCAAGGTCGCGAATGGATGGGTTCTGTACCGCCTTTTCTTTTAACGTACGAAGATGCCCCTTCTCCCGCACATACCGGCGGTATATTTTACAGAGATCGTTATAATCGCAGTCGTTTCGGAAAGTATACCGGAATATGCGGCGGTACTCCATTTTCCCCAGGCTCGGCTCCAGCCATGCGCCAACACTGGTATACGGGCCGCCTGCCGGGTGCTCTGCCTGATAACCGACGTTCCACGGTGTTGTACAGATCGCTGTATAGCCGCATCTTTCCTTCACCTGGCCAAACCACGGCATATAGCCGCCGGAGGTCTCAAATCTGCCGTCAAACGAAAGCTTTCCAAGTTCCGTCTTCCAGGTATTCGGAATCAGAAGTCCCTGTCCCTCGGTAAGGAGTGTATACCAGTCATCGCGCCCGTTTGTAAACTCCATTGCCGTCGGCCACAGCACCTTTACCGGATGCAGTCCCTCCTCGCAGAGCGGAATCCACTCCATCCAAAATGTTTCATCCACAGCTTCGATCCAGATAATCGTCTCGAAGGCATACGGTGTTCCCGCAAATCCCGCATAACGGCTCCGGATGCCGCATCCGACGCCGAAGGAATAGACCTCATGGGAAATCTCCTCTGCATCCAGGAAACGGTATGTTCCCTCTGCAAAAATCAGTTCCGGTGTCTTTTTCGGATCCGTATTCCAGACAACGCCGTCTTTTTCGATCCTAAGTCCCAGCGTCTCTTCATCGAGCATCACAGCAAGCGATCCGCTTTCTATTTTTTTCATCGTGTGATATTCCCCTTTTTCTTTATCATATGCGTTCCAAACACCAGAAAGGCGCAGAGAACCCGTCCGCCTTTCTCTGCACGGTTCCGGATTTTCTGCGCCTTTTTCCACCTAACTTACATAATCTCTTCTTTTTCTACGACTCTACCGTCTCTCCAGATTCTCTCCAGATCGTAGAACAGGCGGTTCTCCTCATCAAAGATGTGGATGACAACATCGCCGTAGTCCATCAGAATCCAGTTTGCGGTCTGATAGCCTTCGATCTGTTTTGGATGTACGCCGGCTTTTCCGAGTACCTCCTCTACGTTGTCTGCCATCGCCTGTACCTGGTTGCGGTTGCTTCCGCTGGCGATCATGAAATAATCTGCCAGAGTCGAAACATGGGTAATGTCCAGAATGCGGACATCCATTGCTTTTTTATCTTCCAGTGCTTCCAGTGCAAGTTTTGCAGTCTGTTTTGCTTCGCTCATTTATGCTTCCTCCTTTGCCGTCCGTTCCCGGTGCAGTGCCTCATAGAACTGATACGCCTGCTCCGTCATCGGGTCCATCGTCTTCGGGTTTTCCGACAGATACGCCATACTGTCTTTTAAAATTTCATACATGCATTCGTCGATATCGGTGAATGCCAGCTTCCGAAGGCGGGTAAGGTGTGGTGCCTTGTTTCGTGCCGGCTCGATATAATCTGCGATATAGATGATCTTCTCCAGCAATGTCATATCTTCTTTTCCTGTCGTATGCCAGGTGATGGCACTTAAGATCTCCGGATCTTCCACCTTATACTTGTCCTTCGCCAGAAATGCACCGAGCTTGGCATGGATCAAAAACGGATTGTTCCGCTCAAACTCAGTGATTTCAATCTTATTTTTCTCACACATGGTGATTTTTTTCTTATTCGGAATGCATTTTGCACAGTCGTGAAGCAGTCCCGCGACACGGGCTTTTTCGAGATCCTCGCCCCATACCATCGCCATGGATGCTGCGGTAAACATCACACCGAGCGTGTGATGATAGCGGTCTTCATCGACTTCCTTCTGGAGTTTTTTGTCCAGTTTCCATAAATCGTACTGTTCCATCCTGCTCTTCCTCTAATCCTGATAGATTTTCTGCTCCTGAATGTAGGAAATCACAGAATCCGGCAGATAGTATTTCACGGATTTTCCTTCCCGGATCCATTCCCGCAGTTCGTGGGAAGAAACATCCAGATTCGGTGTGTCGAGTTTCAGAAAGGTACCGTGAAGTTTTTTTGCATTTCGTTCCATACAGGCCAGAAGCTCTTTCTCTTTTGCCCGATCCCTGGTCGCCACAAGGATCTTTGCCGCGGCGCAGATCCGCTCTGGATTTTTCCACTCATCAAAATAGAACAGGGAATCCGCTCCAATGATAAAGTAAAACTCCGTGCACGGATGTTCCTTCCGCATCGCCTCAAGCGTCCGATAACTGTAGGTATAGCCCTCATCTTTCATCTCTTTGGTGCAGAGCACAAAATGCGGATTGGATGCGATGGCACGGCGCACCATCTCGACACGCTGTGCATTCTTTGCCCGTCCCGCCCGGTTCCGCTTATGTGGCGGATTTCCGGCCGGAAGGAACCAGACTTCATCAAGCCCGAACTGCTCGTACGCCGCCTCGCCAAGGATCAGATGACCGATATGAATGGGATCGAATGTGCCTCCCATAATGCCAATTTTTCTGTTTTTCTTTTCCATACGTTTTCCTCAAAAAGCGCCGGAACTGCAGCGGTATGCTCCGGTCCCGGCGGTTCTTTCCTGCGGATTATTTCGGAAGCTGAATTTTCTTTTTCTCTTTTTTGCCCTCTTTGTACAGCACGATCTTTTTGCCGATCACCTGTACGACCTGGGAATTGGTGCGTTCTGCCAGAACTTCTGCGATCTCTCTTGGATCATCGAGGCAGTTCTGCAGTACATTGATTTTAATCAGTTCTCTCGCCTCAAGTGCCTCTGCTACAGCAGCGGTATGCTCCGGCGTGATGCTGCTTTTTCCTACCTGCAGGATCGGTTCCATGGTCATGGCAAGGCCTTTCAGGTATGCTCTCTGCTTGCTGGTCATACGTCTCCTCCTTCGTTATTTATTCGTTCTATTTATAATAATCAAATTCAAATCCATACATCTTGACGGTATCGCCTTCCTGGATGCCGGCCTGTTCGAGTTCGTCTAAGATACCGGTATCTTTTAAGAACCGCTGGAAGAAAGCAAAACCTTTCTCGGAATCCAGATTGGTGTAGCCGAGCATTTTCTCGATCTTCGGTCCCTCGATGATGAAGCGGTGCTCGTCCTCCGGGTCCTGCTCGACGGTGTACGGCAGGTTCTCGGCAAGAAGCATATCCTCCGGGAAGAATTCCTGCTCGAAGACCATACGCTCTTTCGGAAGCTCATCGAGTTTTTTCTGTACGGCATATAAAAGCTCTTTTAAGCCTTTTCCGCTGACGGCAGAAATCGGATAAACCGGGATGCCTTTCGGCTCGAACTCTTTTTTCAGACGTTCCACCGGATCCTCTTCGCCCTCTTCTACATAGATCGCATCGGTCTTATTGGCCGCGATAATCTGCGGGCGTTTTGCGATCTCCGGGTTATAGGCTTCGAGCTCTTTGTTGATCTTGTTGATATCATCCACCGGATCTCTTCCCTCGGTCGATGCAACGTCTACTACATGGATCATCACGCGGGTTCTCTCGATGTGGCGCAGGAATTCATGGCCGAGGCCGACTCCTTCCGATGCACCCTCGATCAGTCCCGGGATATCTGCGATAACAAATCCGCTGCAGCCCTCAAGGTCTACGACACCGAGGTTCGGGGAAAGCGTGGTAAAGTGATAATTTGCAATTTTCGGTTCTGCATTTGTCACGCGGGAAAGCAGGGTCGATTTTCCAACGTTCGGGAAGCCGACGAGTCCGACGTCCGCGATGACTTTCAGTTCCATTCTTACTTCCAGCTCCTGTGCCGGCTGGCCTGGCTGGGCGTATTTCGGAACCTGCATGGTAGCGGTTGCGTAATGCATATTTCCGTTTCCGCCTTTTCCGCCTTTTAATACAACCTGACGGCGGTTTTCACCGGACATATCTGCGATGACTTTTCCGCTCGCAGCGTCCATAATGACGGTTCCTTCCGGTACTTTCAGGACAATATCTGCGCCGTTTCCGCCATGGCATCTGCGTTTTCCTCCCGGCTCGCCGTCGGTAGCAGAAAACTTTCTTCTGTGGCGGTAATCAACCAGTGTATTCAGTCCTTCGTCAACTTCAAAAATAACGTCTCCGCCTTTGCCGCCATCGCCGCCGTCCGGCCCGCCGTTCGGCACAAAAAGCTCTCTGCGGAAACTGACATGTCCGTCTCCGCCCTTACCGGAGCGGATCAGAATTTTTGCTCTGTCTGCAAACATGGTATTCTCCTGTCTTGTTTTATCTAAATCCAAATCGGTCTGTTGGACCTTTAATTATTATTAACAAAAACGGCTTCAAACCTCTGAAGATTTGAAGCCGCACCTTTGTCTTACTCTTCTGTTGCTACCGGATATACGGAAACCTGTTTTTTGTCACGTCCTTTTCTTTCGAAAGCTACGCGTCCGTCAACCATAGCGAATAAGGTATCGTCTTTTCCGATTCCTACGTTCACGCCTGGATGAATCTTGGTTCCACGCTGTCTGTAAAGAATGTTTCCAGCCTTTACAACCTGTCCGTCAGCTCTTTTTGCTCCTAATCTCTTGGACTCGGAATCTCTACCGTTCTTGGTAGAACCAACTCCTTTTTTATGAGCGAAAATCTGAAGGTTCATATTTAACATGGTATTACACCTCCTTGAATGCGATCTCTAAGTATTGTGCTCCATAATCGCGGCGGATACTTTCGAGGCCCAGCAAAAGTGATTTTACAAGAAGTGCGGTACTTTCAGAATACCCATTCGGGAATGAAAAATACACGTATCCATCTCCAGCCTCACTTATAATCAGATCCTCTGTCAATGTTTCCACGGAATTTACGGTGTTTACAATCAATGCGGAGACAGCGGCACAGATGATATCCTGCCCTTCCTCTGCATAGCCTGCATGACCGTCCGACTCCACGGAGATGTACTCGCCGTCAGACTCTGTTACGGTTATACAAATCATAAGACTTAAGCGTTGATTTTTTCAATCTTCACTTCAGTGTACTGCTGTCTGTGACCGTTTTTCTTATGATAACCAGTTTTTCTCTTATACTTGTAAACGATAACTTTTTTGCCTTTACCGTTTTCAACTACAGATGCGGTTACGGATGCATTTTTAACGTCCTCGCCAACTTTCAGTCCGTCATTGCTTACTGCAAGTACCTGATCAAAAGTTACGGTTTCTCCAGCTTCAACGCCAAGTTTCTCTACTCGGATAACATCGCCTTCAGCTACCTTGTACTGTTTACCACCTGTTGCAATAATTGCGTACATATGGCACCTCCCTATCAATTACTCGCCAGATTCGGTGGTCTTTCGACTCTTTTACCTCTCTGTGCGGCATACTTCTACAATATATCATCACGTCTGCTGTTTGTCAATAGTATTTTTCAGGAAATTGCAGATTTTTTTTCACATGCAATTGCCAGTGCGCCAGGTCCGATGTGGCAGGCAACGCTTAAGGACAGCGGATGCGCATCGACTTCAAAATCCGGGAAGGCTTCTTTTACTTCGACAATCCATCCATCGATTACTTCTTTGTCGTTTGCGGTATAGGCAATGTGAAGTCCCATGATGCCGGCTGCACGCTCTTTTGCGAAGCGTTTGTCCATATCTTTTTTCATAGCCTTGATCATGGCTTTCTTTGCCTGTTTCACACCGCGCGCTTTTTCAAACGCGTCAAGCTTCTCTCCCTGGATCGTCAGCACCGGTTTGATATTTAAAACGGTTCCGATCATGGCTGCTGCCGGCGTAACGCGGCCGCCTTTTTTCAGGTATTTTAACGTATCTACCATAATATAGATACTTGCATCCAGCGCATCCTCTTCCAGAATTGCTTTGATGTCTTTTGCTGCCACGCCGCGGTTTGCCATTTTCTTTGCATCCAGAACGGACTGCTGCTGCGTAACGGAGATTCTCTGGTTGTTGACAACCTGCACTTTTCCTTCGTAGTCCTCGGACAGCACGGTCGCTGTATCACAGGAGGTGGAAAGGCCGCTTGACATCGGAATGTAAACAATGTCATCGTACTCTTCGAGAATTTTGTTCCAGAAATCCATCAGATCTCCCGGAGACGGCTGAGATGTGGAAACAGCCGCATCCTCTGCCAGAATCTCGTAAAACTGTTCCTGTGTCAGGTCGATATCCTCAAACTGGATTTTTCCGCGCATGAAGAAAGGCATCGGAAGGACAAAAACGCCCAGCTCTTTCGCCTGACTCTGTGTAATACCGCTGTTGCTGTCGGTAGCAATAGCTGTTCTTGCCATAGTTCTTATTCCTGCTGTCTCTTGTTAAAGAAACAGCTTTTCCTTTCTGTAATATCGTGTAACGCTTGATTTGCTGTTATTCTATCATAAATCGTACCTGTTTTCTACCCGGCTTGGACATTTCTGCAAAATTGCCCAAACTGCTTTTGATTCTTTTTACATCATACCAATACCAAGGAAAAACAGTCCGCCAAGGATCAGCAGAATGGTCGGAATTACGATTTTTGCAATGGTCTTTTTTCTTCTCTCCTTCGGGAAAAATCCTTCGCTTTTTGTCTGCTGGTACATCAGAAGACGGCTTCCCATATAAAGACCGATCGGCATCAGCGCCGCTTCGATCAGATACATGCCGATGTACGTTTCCGTTGCGTATCCGCTGCCTGCTGCTGCGTTCCCCTGCGAGAACATATAGAGGAAGCTTGCCGCAATGCTCGCCACAATCGTCGATGCGTTATGGACGAAATGAAACAGCGAGCTGTAAAACATGTTGTCGGTCTTCATCCGCACATACGAGAGAACGATTCCCATCATCATCATCGGAAGAAAACGGACGATGCTCATGTGGAAAGCGCCAAAATAAACGCCCATCAGAAGCAGCATCACCCATTTCTTTTTGATTCCGCGCAGGCTGTACTGCAGAAGACCGCGGTGCAGTGCTTCTTCACAGATGGCCGGTGTCAGCGCAACGACAAGCAGCTCGCCGAAATAGGAAAGGCCCGCCATACTGCTGTCCATGGATTCCGAGAGGCTTGCGTATTCCTGCGGGAAAATCCATTCCATCAGAAGGAAAAGGGCAAGCACACCGCGGTACGTCACATACCACATCAGAATGGTTCCGAGGATTCCGGCTCCATCCGGCTTTTTTAATGGGAACACTTCTTTTAACGGAATATGAAGTGCCCGTACGACGAGAATGGATCCGATCAGGAATACAATGATCTCGTCCAGCGCATTTCCATACATCCCGCCTGCAAGAACCAGCGGAATTCCGGCGAGATTAAAAAGAACCATCAGAAAGGCAAACACCAGCAGGCCCTGCCATGGTTTCAGTATCTTTTCTTTTTCCGCCGGATGCGGCCGTTTTGCCGGCATCTGGTTTCGAAAGGGTTCGTAAAGATATGGGGTATCATTTTCATTGAGGTGAATCGGTTTCTTTTGTGGTTCCATATTCATTCCTCCTTTGTAAGGTTACCGTCATTTCATCTGTTCTGCCAGCGGCCGGCGGATTTTCTTTCTCGTCAGTTCCACGAGATGAAGCGCCGTCATATCCACAACTTTGGTCGGAACGGGATCTTCCCGCACAAGACCCTGCAGGAAGCCGAGAAGGCGCTCCTCCTGCTCTTTTTCCGGCATGTTGATAAAGTCAACCAGGATCAGACCGGAAATCCCGCGCAGGCGGATCTGGCGGGCGATTTCGCGGGCTGCCTCCTGGTTTACGCTGTACAGAAACGTATTTTTCCGTCCGCCGAGCTGCTTTCCGCTGTTCACATCGATCGCGGTCAGCGCTTCGGTCGGTTCGATCACGAGGAATCCGCCGGAGAGCAGTTCCACACGTTTGTCGAGTGCCTGTTTTACGTGATATTCGAGATTTTCTTTCTTTGCCAGCGTGGTAAGCTGATCCTCATACCAGGTCAGGCGGCAGTCGTGAAAATCATGACGCTCCAGATATTCTCTGCAGATCTCATACGTTTCTCTGTCATCTGTCACAAGTTCTGAAACTGACGGTGCATACCGTTTGACGAGCTCCGGCACGGCATCCGATGCCCGATACAGGCATGAGTACAGGCTCCGCATCGTTCCATACTGGACAATCCGCGCGAGTTTTTCGGACAGCTCGAGATATTCCTGCCGGATCTCTTCTTCCGAAGCATCAGCGGATGCGGTGCGGAAGATCACACCAAACGGAAGGCTTCCGCCGGAAAGTTCTGGAAAGATCCGGCTTCCCAGTTCTTTTAACCGTTTTTTCTGCTCTGGCAGAAGGCGTCCTGAGCATGAGATTTCCGGCTTTCCATAATAGAGCGCCAGGGCACTTCCCGAAAGAGAAAGTTCTGCTGTCGCCGACGGAAGCTTCGTTTTCTGCGCTTCCCGCTGGATCTGCACGACAATTTCATCTCCGACATGCAGTTCCGTTCCCGGTGCTTTTTTCAGAAGATACCCTTCTTTTACACGGGACAGATCAAGAAAACAGCTCTGCTGCTCCGCAAACGAGACAAATGCCCCGCGGATCCCGGGCGCCAGTTTTTCCACCCGGCCGACATAGATATTGCCAAGCAGCGTTTCCTTCTCCCTGCAGAGGGCCGTCAGTTCGACCGGTCTTTCTCCTTCCACCAGCGTGTGTACCAGGTAATCTTTTCCCTCCCACGGCAGATGGGCAATGACAACTCGTTTACTCAACTTCTTCTCCTAATGCTTCCAGCGGAACCAGCTTTCGCTCTTCTTCCGTTCCGATGTCTGCGTAAACTTCCTCGCGCAGAATCGTGTATGCAAACGGCGGCAGTTCAACCCCGCACCATTTGCAGAACGCTTCCATCACGAGCTCCGGTTTCAGGTTCGAAACACTTCCGGTGGAGAGCTGCATCCAGACACCGCTTTTCTTTGCTTTCATATCGTAAATCCATGGGCGGATATCGGTCAGCTTTTCGCTTCGTTTTGTCTTTCGCATGATCTCAATCTGCGGAAGTGCAAAAAACACCGGTACTTTCGTTTCCAGATCAATCTCCGGCATTTTTCCCTCGCGGAACTGCACGAGATAATCGGCTCCTGCTACGAGAGACATTGCCTTGCTTGCTTTTCCATCCGGCACATGGCGGGCGGAAAGCACTTCCATTCCCTCAACCATCGTCGCATTCAGACGTTTTACAATCTCGTCGGTTTTCATATCTTCCGCGAGCACCATATCGAAATATTCACCGGTGCTGCTGATGCCGACACCGAGCGGAGAAGCAAACGACAGCAGCATGTGCGGGCTGAAGCCCTCGGAATAAGCGATCGGAAGTTCCGCACGGCGGATTGCTTTCTGGAAGTAACGCATCACATCCAGATGACCCACAAATTTCATCACACCTGTTTTGGCAAACTTAATTCTGATTTTCATAGCAGACACCTCCTCCGAATGATTTTGCTCCGCAGCCGGAACACTGCATCTTACAGTTCGGGGTAACGGTTTCCTGCTGTGCCCGCTCCCATTCGCGGATCAGGAATTTTTTCGTCACGCCGATATCAAGGAAATCCCACGGAAGGATCTCATCGGTGCTGCGCTTACGGCAGGCATAGAACGAAACGTCAATGCCGGTCTCTGCAAACGCTTCTTCCCAGGCATCTTTCCGGAAATACTCGGACCAGGCATCGAAAATAGCACCTTTTCTGTACGCTTTTTCAATAACTTCGGCACATTTCCGGTCACCGCGTGCAAGGAATCCCTCCAGAAGGGAAATATCTGCCTCATGATAAATGTAACGGATGCTCTTCTGATTCAGCTGTGCGCGGACCTCTGCCTTTACAATCGCCGCTTTGTCAAGAAACTCCCTCTCCGTGTTCATCGGTGCCCACTGGAACGGAGTGAACGGCTTCGGAATAAAGAACGAGGAGCTTGCCGTAATCTGGCATTTTCCGTTTCTCTGGTCTTTCGGAATCTCATAGTAACGCTCTGCGATCTTTTCCGCCAGATGCGCAATTCCTTTGATATCATCCTCGGTCTCGGTCGGAAGGCCCAGCATGAAATACAGTTTTACTTTATTCCAGCCGCCCTCAAACGCTTTTCCGGCTCCGTCGAGAATGACTTCCTCGGTCAGACCTTTATTAATAACATTCCGCATCCGCTGGCTTCCCGCCTCCGGTGCGAAGGTCAGGCTGCTCTTTTTGATATCCTGTACCTTGCTCATGACATCGAGGGAAAATGCGTCGATTCGAAGAGACGGAAGGGAAATATTGACACCTTTTTCCGGGCAGCTGTCGATCAGATAGTTGACAAGCTCCGGAAGATGGCTGTAATCACTCGAGCTCAAAGAACTCAACGAAATCTCATCGTGGCCGGTATTGCGCAGCATATGGGTCGCAAGTTCTTTTAACTTCTCCACATCGCGCTCTCTTGTCGGACGGTACACCATACCCGCCTGGCAGAAACGGCAGCCGCGGATACAGCCGCGCTGGATCTCCAGAACGACACGGTCCTGTGTTGCCTTGATAAACGGCACGACCGGTTTCTCCGGATACGTTGCCTCGGTCATATCCATGACGAGCTGTTTTTTGATCTTTTCCGGCGCTTCCGGGATGGACGGCGTAAAGGCTGCAACGGTTCCGTCCTCGTGGTACGTTACTTCATAAAACTGCGGTACGTAAATGCCCGGGATCTGGCATGCCTTTTTCAGAAAATCCAGACGGGTTCCGCCGTTCTTTTTATTTTCCAGATACGTGTCGAAAAGCTGGTCGTACACAACCTCACCCTCTCCGATGTAAAACAGGTCGAAGAACGGAGCGATCGGCTCCGGGTTGTACGTACACGGGCCGCCGCCGATGACGATCGGGTCCTCGCCGGTACGCTCCACCGCATGCAGCGGGATTCCGGCAAGGTCGAGCGCCTGCAGAACGTTTGTATAACACATCTCATACTGCAGGGTGATGAACAGGAAATCCTCGTTTTTCACCGACTCCTGGGATTCCAGGCCGAACAGCGGAATGTTCTGTTCACGCATCACGCGGTCCAGATCCGGCCATGGGGAATAAACTCGCTCGCACCACATGTCCTCGCGTTTGTTGAACATATCGTACAGGATCTGGATGCCAAGGTGGGACATACCGATCTCATACACATCCGGGAACAGGAATGCGCCGCGCAGGGCTACTTTCTCTTTGTCTTTTACGACACTGTTGAATTCATTTCCAATGTATCGCGCAGGCTGCTCAATCTGGAGCAGCACTTCTTCTGGCAATGCTAATTTTCTCATGCAATTCTCTCACTTGTTCTTATTTTTATTTGTCCAGATACGCCGCAAGCAGTTCCAGCGTATTCTTCACGCCGTCCACATGGCTTCTCTCATATCCATGGGATGCGTACACACCGGCGCCGATCAGGGCATGGCGTGCGTCTGCGCCGCCGCGGAGCGTTGCCTCCACGTCAGAGCCGTAGTGCGGGTAAACATCCGCCGCATAGTCGATTCCGTTTGCTTTTGCTGCCGCAATCAGCTCACCGGTAAAATCGTAGCTGTAAGGGCCGCCGCTGTCTTTGACGCAGATGGATACCTGATGCTCTTTACACTCCAGTCCGTCGCCGACACAGCCCATATCAACAGAAAGGATATCCGTCACACCCTCCGGCACGGAAGCAGATCCGCCGTGGCCGACTTCTTCGTACACGGTGATGTGCTGATAAACCGGACGGGACGGTGTGATATTTTCTTCTTTTAAATACTTCGCATAGCCGAGCAGGATTGCAACGCTCAGTTTATCATCGAGAAAACGGCTCTTGATGTATCCCTTCTCGGTGATGCGGGTTCTCGTCTCAAAGCAGACGATATCACCGGTCTCGATGCCGAGCGCTTTTGTCTCCTCTTTGGAGAAGACCATCTCATCCAGAACGACCTCCATATTGTCGTAGGTGCGGTCCTGCTGGTCGTAGGAACCGTTGACATGGATCGACGGGTTGTTCATCTGGAAGCAGCCCTCGTACCGTTTTCCGTCTCTTGTGATGACAACGCAGTTTTCCGTCTCCGCATTGTTCGGATTCATACCGCCGAGCGCGGTGAGACGAAGACGGCCGTTTCCTTTCACTTCCGCTACCATGCCGCCGAGCGTATCGGTATGTGTCTCCACAAGGACACCGCCGTTTCCTTCACAGCCTTTGGCAAGCTGCACCAGAAGGCCGCCCTTTGTGGTGATCACCGGCGCATAGCCCATCGCTTCGTACTCTGCTTTCAGCCATGCAATGGCATCTTTCGTGTAGCCGGTCGGGCTGTCGATGGAGAGCAGTTTTTTCAGTTTCTCTGTTATAAAATCAACATAAACCTTTGTATTTTTCATGTTTCTTCCTCCATTTTTGTTTCTGTTTTTTCTTCTTTTTTCGAAACATTTTGAAACAGAAACTGCAGATTTTTTTCTTTCCGAAAAAAGATCCTGCCCTTCATCATACCACAGAAATAAATTGGATACAACCATCGGAAAACGGAAAAATGGAAATAAGGAAAATGTAACTGGACAAACTACCATATGCCATGCTATGTTTGAAGAGGGGGATACATTATTAGCTGTTATTCAAAAAAGTTTCTTCTATAATAAAATAAAGGTCGCCTCAAATTCAAATAAAGGAGCAAAAAAATGGACACAAAAGAACAGGCATCGCAGCCTGCATTACAAACGTTAAAAGAATATGCTGTCATTACCGCAGCTGTTCTGATCATGGACATTGGAATTTATGTTTTTAAATTCCCCAATAATTTTTCTTTCGGCGGTGTATCCGGTATGGCCGTTGTCATCTGCCGGTTTCTTCCGTTCACTGCCTCACAGATCAACCTTTTTATCAACCTGCTGCTTCTGCTGGTTGGTTTTGCTGTGCTGGGGCGGAACTTCGGCGTCAAGACAGCCTACGTGACCGTGCTTTCCTCGGTTCTTCTGAACATTTTTGAAAAGCTGTTTCCGATGGCACATCCGCTTACCGATGAGATCATGCTGGAGCTCTGCTTTGCCATTATTCTTCCGGCACTGGCGGCAGCACTGCTGTTTTTTGAGAATGCCTCCGGCGGCGGCACAGACATCATCGCCATGATTATTAAAAAATATTCTACAATGAATATTTCCACTGCCCTGCTGGTGACCGACCTCATCGTTGTCATCCTTGCTTTCCTGATTTTCGATACCTTAACCGGACTTTGTTCGGTTCTCGGTCTGATAGCGAAAACACTGCTGATTGACAAAACGATTGAGCGGATGAAGCTGAATAAATTTTTTACGATTATCTCCAACAATCCGCAGCCGATCTGCGATTTCATCACAAAGGATCTCAATCACAGCGCAACCCTTTACGACGCCGTCGGCGCTTACTCCGACCAGCAGCGGACAGTCATTCTCACGGTTGTGGATGTCAAGCAGGCCGTCTATCTTCAGCGGTTTATTCATGATACCGAGCCGACCGCGTTTATTGCGATCACAAAGAGCAGCGAAATTATCGGAAAAGGCTTCATGAGTTATATCTGATCGATTCAAACCATATTTTTCACGCAAAAACACAATAAAAATCTGATTATCCGCTAAAACACAGTATCTATCAGCATTTTCAAGGAAATAAACACATCAATTTACTACTTATTTACTACTAACGAATGAGCCTTGATACGCAAGTTTTCCTAGATATGCAAAGATATGGTACAGCACATCAGTATTGAAACAAGAAAAAATTGAATAACTTATAGACTATGGAACGCCTAACATGACGTTCCTTTTCTATTTTCAGCCGTTCTTATTGGACGGCTATTTTATTACCCGAATGAAAGGAGCATTAGATTTATGAAAAAGACATTGAAACGATTGTGTACGGGCTTCTTAGCTCTTGCAACTGTCGTTACTGCTTTACCGACTACACCCGTTCATGCAGAAAGCAAGCAATACTGGACGGAGTCAAAAGAGCGTGTCGGTATCGTTGAAAAAGTAATGAATGACGGTTCGATTGGTTCTACCTTTAATGAGGGACATTTAACCGTTGAGAGCGAGGACGCTTACTGTATTGACATTAACACAGACTTTAAGAATGGTTACAAGACCAGAGCTGACGCAAGCTCACGCATGAGTATCGACCAGATAAGCGACGTTGCCTTATCTATCGAATGTGTAAAACAGTACACAGACAGTCACAGCGGAATAAGCAAAAATCACGCTTACCTTTTAAGACAGCTTGTAGTCTGGCAGAGATTGAGCGTACATCTTGGCTGGCAATGTGATAACGTGCGAGCTTCTTATGATGAAATTCCAAAGGCTACGCAGGACGAAGTTTTCTCTGGTGCAAGAGCCTTTGTCAAAGAAAATAAAGGACGCTATGAATGTGGCGGTTATATCTACTCTGGCGAGGGGCAGGAATTGGGACAATTCTGGGCGAAACTGAATGTCGGAAATGCGAAACTTCAAAAGACTTCCAGTAATACCAGCATTACAGACGGTAACGGGAATTACTCTATTTCTGGTACAACCTATGGTGTCTTTGCTAATAAGGACTGCACAAAACAGCTTGCCACCCTTACGACTGATGAAAACGGAAATACAGATGTTGTAGAGGTAAAAGCAGGCACAGTCTATATCAAGGAATTATCCGCACCAGCAGGATATAAAGTAGATAAAACTGTATATTCCTTAAAGATTGAAGCTGGAAAGACAGCGACTTTGAACGTATCTGATACGCCAAAAGTAACGGACACTTTGATTGAGCTTTTCAAGATAGATATGGAAACAAAGAAAGACAATCCGCAAGGGAACGCTTCTTTAGCAGGTGCGGAATTTACATGGAAGTATTATGCTGGCTTCTATAACAAAGACAATCTCCCTGCCGAAGCTACTCGAACATGGGTTACAAAGACAATCGCTGAAACAGACAGCTACGGGACAACTCATTACATCACAAAATTAGCGGACGCATACAAGGTGTCTGGCGACAGCTTCTATATACAAGACGGAAAAGCCGTTCTTCCACTTGGGACACTAACCATAGAAGAAACAAAAGCTCCAAACGGCTACTTGTTAGAGGGTGCATATATGCAGGCTGGCGATAAGTCCGAACAGATAAAGGGCTTATACCTTACACAGATTAGCGAGGACGGCGACCTTGCCGTATTATCTGGAAGTAACCAGTTTTCCGTATCAGACAAGGTTATCCGTGGCGGTGTCAAAATTCAGAAACGAGATTTAGAAACGGGCGATACCAAACCACAAGGAAGTGCCACTTTGAAAGATACTGCCTTTGACATCATTTCCTTAAATGATAATTCTGTTTTGGTTGAGGGCAAGCTATACAAGAAAAATGAAGTGGTAAAGACAATTCGTACAGATATTGAGGGTGTCGCTTCTACTTCTTCTGACCTTTTACCTTATGGAAAATTCCGTATCGTTGAAAGTGAAGCTCCCGACGGTTACTTAACTGACGGTGCAAAACCGATTGATTTTACAATCACAGAAAATGGAAAAATCGTAGATTTAACCGACGAAGCCCACTCTATCTACAATCAGATTAAGCGTGGAGATATTGAGGGAGTAAAAATCGGTGCAAGCACACACAAGCGTCTTGCTAATGTTCCCTTTAGGATCACAAGCAAGACGACGGGAGAAAGTCATGTGGTGGTAACTGATGATAACGGGCAGTTCTCTACTTCTGCTGACTGGGCTTCTCATAAGCACAATACCAACGCAGGCAAAACAAGCGAGGACGGCGTGTGGTTTGGAACTTCTGAACCAGATGACAGCAAAGGGGCATTGCCTTATGATACTTACATCATTGAGGAATTACGCTCTGACAGCAACAAAGGCTTTGAACTTATCCCACCGTTTGAAATCATGGTATCAAGAAATAACCTTGTGGTTGATTTAGGAACGCTGACTGATGAATACGAAAAAGAAATCTCTATCCATACCACAGCGACCAGCAAGGACGGCGAAAAGACTATCCTTGCAGGAAAAGAGGTAACAATCGTTGATACGGTCAAATTGGACGGACTTACAAAAGGCACAAAATACCAGTTAAAAGGCTGGCAGATGTTAAAGGAAGAAAACGCCGAACTTCTTATTGACGGGAAACGTGTAGAAAACGATTATACCTTTGTCGCTGATGATGAGGAAATGAAAGTGGAAATTTCCTATACGTTCAATGCGTCTGCTTTAGGTGGCAAAAACCTTGTTACCTTTGAAGAATTGTATGATTTAAGCAATCCAGACGAACCCGTAAAAGTTGCGGAACACAAGGACATTGAGGACGACGGGCAGACGGTACTTATCACAGAGCGTATCATCAAAATTCATACGACTGCTACCGATAAGGACGGCAACAAAGAGATTGAAGCAGGAAAAGACGTTACAATCATTGATACCGTAACCTTAGAGGGCTTAGAAGTCGGTACACAGTACAAACTTGTGGGCTGGCAGATGTTGAAAGAAGAAAATGCAGAACTTCTTATCAATGGAAAGCGTGTGGAAAGTGATTATACGTTTACTGCTGACAGCGAAACTATGAAAGTGGAAGTTGCTTTTACGTTTGACGCTACTTCTCTTGACGGCAAACAGATTGTAACTTTTGAAGAATTGTACGATTTGAGCAATCCAGACGAACCGAAGAAAGTTACCGAGCATAAGGACATTGACGACGAGGGACAGACGATTACCTTTAAGGAAAAACCAGAAGTCCCAGAAGAACCAGAGAAACCCGAAACACCACAGACACCAGAAAAGCCAAACAGACCTAGCGACAGTCCCAAAACGGGCGATAATACCAGCCTTTACGGACTGCTTGCACTTCTTATGACTTCTGGTGCTGGGCTGGCAGGTATCTTCTTCTACAAACGCCGTAAAATGAAGAAATCATAAGGCGGTAACGGTATGATGAAAGAAAAATCACGCTCTCCGCCGAAGCTGTCAAACGGCAGACTTCCGCTTATTCTGGCTTGTCTGCTAACAACCTGCAAGAACACGGATAGTCAAGGGTGCGTAAGCATTGATTTTACCCTTTACTATCGGTGGGATTGCTGGTACTTCCCGAACCGCCAGAATAAGCAATCACAATCAAAGAACTTATCAAGTATAGAAAGAAACGAGGTAAAACACTATGGAAATGAAATATGTCGTGCCAGATATGGCACAGTCTTTTGGAACTCTTGAATTTGCAGGCGAAAGCGAGCCAGTCTTTGAAAGAGATAAAAATAACCGCAGGGTCTTAGCCAGACGAAGCTATAACCTTTATTCTGACGTACAGAAAGGCGAAAATGTTGTGGTAGAAATTCCCGTGCAGGCTGGCGAAAAGCATTTCAAGTATGAGCAGAAAGTAAAACTTGTCAATCCGAAGTTATACGGCAGAGGTTACGCAATCGGGGATATGGGACATACCGATTATGTGTTAGTTGCTGATGATATTGTAGCAGTTGAAGAAAAGTAAAGGAGTGAAGAATTTATGAGATTATCAAACGGTTTTGTTATTGACAAAGAGAAAACATTTGGAGAATTAAAATTTACAGCGGTGCGTGATGTGTTCTTGCAGAATGAGGACGGAACACCGAGTACCCAGCTTAAAAAGCGTATCTATGATTTGAAATGCAGTCTGCACGGTGGAATTATCCCCGTGTCTGTACCGCCAGAAGTACCGTTAAGGGAATTTCCTTACAATGCAGTCGTGGAACTTGTCAATCCCGTAGCCGATACGGTATCAAAAAAGACCTATACGGGTGCAGATGTGGACTGGTATGTAAAGGCAGAGGATATTGTGTTGAAGAATAAAGGCAACCAGAACGCAGGCAGTCCACAGAACCATACACCGCAGGGACAACCGAAAAAGTAACACCATTTTTTTATGTTTTTGTAAGGAAAATTGAATTTTACTTTATGGAGTCTAATATGTAAGCAATATATTTCTTCTAGTATGAGTTTGTAATATATTAGGGTGGTAATTGGAAAATTGTTAGATAAATGATGATAAAGCGTGTATTTCAATTAAGATTTACACGCTAAAATATCAAATAAGAATGTTAGCACAAATTTGAGAAGTATAAATTCTTCTTGACAAATCTGTAAAAGTGTTTAAAATGTACTTATACAAAAAGTACATTTTAAAATGAGGTGAGATATGGAAATTATTATTAGCAATAATGCTAATAAGCCTATATATGAACAGATAACTTCTCAAATTAAGGCAATGATAATGAGCGAAGAATTGACAGCCGGAGATAGTCTTCCCTCAATGAGAGCTTTGGCAAAGTCGCTTCATGTAAGTGTAATCACAGTTCAAAAGGCTTATGAAGATTTACAGCGTGATGGTTTTATTGAAACTACAATAGGCAGAGGCAGTTTTGTATCTGCTCAAAACAAAGAATTTTATCAAGAAGAACAACAACGCATAGCAGAAGAACATTTGCAAATTGCCGCAGAAATCGGACGTACAAACAATATTTCACTTTCTAAACTACAAGAATTACTAACACTTTTTTACATGGAGGATGAATAATATGGAGTATGCTTTAAAATTATCAAATGTCTGTAAAGAATATGACAGTTCAGAGTTTGCTTTAGATAATGTTACATTTGATTTGCCAACTGGTACAGTTATGGGCTTTGTGGGAGAAAATGGTGCAGGGAAAACAACAACAATCGGATGTATTTTAAATACTCTCAAAAAAGACAAAGGGTCGATAGAGATTTTTGGAAAAGAAATGAATGACAATGATATACATATCCGAGAAAATATAGGTGTAGTATATGACGGCGATAATTTTCCGAATTATCTGTCGGCAAAACAACTATCAAATATTATGGCAGGAATTTATAAACAATGGGATATTACTTTGTTTAATAAATATTTAGAAAAATTTTCCTTAAATAGTAATCAAAAAATTTCAAAATACTCTAAAGGTATGACAATGAAACTAGCAATCGCTGTTGCATTATCTCACCACCCGAACTTGCTTATTCTTGACGAAGCAACCAGCGGATTAGACCCTGTAATGCGTGAGGAAATATTAGACATTTTTTTAGAGTTTGTAGAAAATGAAAATCATTCAATACTTTTATCTTCTCATATTACTAGCGACTTAGAGAGAATTGCTGATTATATTACTTTTATCCATAAAGGCAAGATTATTCTTACTGAAACAAAAGATAAGCTCATTTACAATTATGCAATTTTGAGATGTTCTGATAAGAATTTTTTATCTTTGGATACAGAAGATATACTGGTTTATCGTAAAAGAGATTATCAGATAGATGTTTTGGTTTCTGATATTGAAAAAGCTAGAAGAAAATATCCAAAAATTATTATTGACCATACAACGATTGATGAAATTATGTTGTTGTTAGTAAAGGGGGAAAATTGATGAAAGGACTTTTGAAAAACAATTTTATAGGGGTAATTGAAAATCTAAAACTTTTATTCCCTCTTGCTATTATATTGGGAATTATTGTTTCAATCACGGGTAGTGCTTCCTTATTAAGTATTTATTCTCTATCTATTACACCGATACTTTTGTTATTGGTTGTTTTATGTATGAGAAAAGAAACTTTATCCAAATGGGATAAATACAAGATTTCATTGCCAGTTAGGAGAAACGATATTGTTAAAAGTTACTATATCATTCACTTGTGTTGGTGTATAGGTGGAATGGCAATCGTTACATTCTTCATGTTTCTTACAGTCATCATACACGGCAATCAGTATTTTTATTATGGCTTTCGAGATGCGGTTACACTTATTTTAGGCGGTGGTATCTTGGCGATTTTTATTGGTTCATTTTTTTATCCACTCCATTATTTTTTGGGCGTGGAAAAAATTGAAATTACTGCAATCATAAGTTTGGTTGTTTCTGTTGCTGTTATTGTTGGAATAAGTCTTTTAATAAATACATTTATTGCTGGAAATGTGTCTGATACAACATATTATATAAGTTTAATTGTAATTGCGATTATTACCAGCATTTCGTATGTATGCTCCTATTTATTATCGGCATTTATTTTTTCTTCAAAAGAATTTTGAATAGACTTTCTTTTGATTGAGGAGAATACTTTTAAGGGATATTGGATGTAGAATAATTTAATTAAATCAAAGAATTATTTAATAATAAAATACGTGTTACTTTTATAAATATCTTATGTCTTAGCTCATACAAACTATATATTTTGTGTGAGCTTTTTTCGTATTCGGAAAGGAGTGATTGCTTTATGCGTAAGATTTGGAACAAAGGACACCGTATCAGAGCCAGCGACAAGCACCTTGTCTATCATTTTTCCATAGGGACGCTTCTGTTTGTATTTGTGGCGGTTTTTTTACTACTGAATATCAAACAGCTCATGCGTACCGATTGGGAGCATTTCAGCTTGTTAGAAAACGGCTTGACGCTCTCCCCTTACAACTTCATAACCATACTGATAGCGACTGGTGTTTGTGCATTGGTCGCTTTTCTGTATTACCGCTTCTGTTACGACAGTTTCAAGAAGCTCCTGCACCGTCAAAAATTGGCAAGAATGATACTGGAAAATAAGTGGTATGAAGCCGATACGGTACAAGACAGCGGTTTTTTTACTGACCTGCAAAGCAGATCAAGGGAAAAAATCGTCTGGTTTCCAAAGATTTATTATCAAATGGAAAAAGGACTGCTTCATATCCGCTGTGAAATCACGCTGGGGAAATATCAAGACCAGCTTTTACGGTTAGAAGATAAGCTGGAAAGTGGCTTGTATTGCGAGCTGACCGACAAGACCCTGCATGACGGCTATATCGAATATACCCTGCTTTATGATATGATAGCAAACCGCATTACCATTGATGAAGTACGGGCAGAAAACGGCTGTCTTAGATTGATGAAAAATCTTGTTTGGGAATATGACGCACTCCCTCACGCCCTTATCGCTGGTGGGACTGGTGGCGGTAAAACTTATTTTCTGCTGACGCTCATTGAAGCCTTACTGCATACAGACGCTATTCTTTACATTTTAGACCCAAAGAACGCCGACCTTGCGGATTTAGGAACAGTCATGCCGAATGTCTACCATACCAAAGAAGAAATGATAGATTGTGTCAATTCCTTTTATGAGGGCATGGTACAGCGAAGTGAGGAAATGAAGCGACACCCGAATTATAAGACGGGCGAAAACTACGCCTATCTTGGTTTACCGCCCTGCTTTTTAATCTTTGACGAATATGTGGCGTTCTTTGAAATGTTGGGGGTAAAGGAAAGCACGAGCCTACTTAGCCAATTAAAGAGAATCGTCATGCTGGGACGGCAGGCTGGATATTTCCTTATCGTCGCTTGTCAAAGACCAGACGCAAAGTATTTCTCGGACGGGATAAGGGATAACTTCAACTTTCGTGTAGGACTGGGGCGTATCAGTGAGCTTGGTTACGGTATGCTGTTTGGTTCTGACGTGAAGAAACAGTTTTTCCAGAAGCGTATCAAAGGTCGTGGTTACTGTGATGTGGGAACAAGCGTCATCAGTGAATTTTACACACCTTTAGTCCCGAAAGGACATGATTTTTTGCAGACTATCGGCTCCCTTGCACAAGCAAGGCAGGACGGGACGGCGACGTGCGAAGCGAAAGGCGACGGCACGGACTAGCCGTTGCTGGTGTGGCGTCAGCCACGCCAGCAGGTAAAACCCCTCGGTATCTAACAGAGGGGTACGTTTGCAAATAGACAATAGACAAAAAACATAGGAAACATAAGGCTTCTGGTATGATTTCCTAGCAAAATTCAGTTGTGAAGTCGCTTAAAAAAACTTCACACTTTACAGATTGGGGGTATGGTTCTGAATGAAGAACAATGGATAAAAGAATTACGGGAGAAACGGGTTGCTTACGGTATCTCGCAAGGCAGACTGGCGGTGGCTTCTGGTATCACAAGAGAATATCTCAACAAGATAGAAAGCGGAAAAATGAAGCCGTCAAAGGAACTTCTGGAAACTCTGCATAAGGAACTGGCAAGGTTCAATCCAGAAGTACCGCTTACCATGCTGTTTGATTATGTGAAAATTCGTTTTCCCACGCTGGATATACAGCACATCATCAAAGATATATTAAAACTGAATATCAATTATATGCTCCATGAAGATTACGGACATTACAGTTATACGGAGCATTATTCTTTAGGGGACATCTTTATCTATACGTCGGCTGACGAAGAAAAAGGTGTCCTTTTAGAGTTAAAGGGGCGAGGTTGCAGGCAGTTTGAAAGTTACCTGCTGGCACAGCAAAGAAGCTGGTATGACTTCCTCATGGACGCACTCATAGACGGGGGCGTGATGAAACGTATCGACCTTGCTATCAACGACCATACGGGCATTTTAGATATTCCAGAGCTTGCGGAAAAATGCAGGAAACGGGAATATATCGGAAAGTCCAGAAGCTATAAGTTTTATCAGTCGGGCGAGCTTATCAAGCACAGAGAGGACGACAGAGAATATATGGGACGTACCCTTTATCTTGGTTCGCTGAAATCAGATGTGTATTTTTGTATCTATGAAAAGGACTATGAGCAGTACGTCAAGTTAGGGACACCGCTTGAAGAAGCCGACATTATCAACCGTTTTGAGATACGGCTTAGAAATGAACGTGCCTATTATGCAGTACGAGATTTGCTGACCTATTATGACGCAGAGCAGACCGCCTTTTCTATCATCAACCAGTATGTGCGGTTTGTTGATGAAGAACCAGACAAGCGAAAAAATGACTGGAAACTCAATGACCGCTGGGCTTGGTTTATCGGCGATAACAGACAGAGTTTGAAGCTGACGACAAAGCCAGAGCCTTATACCTTAGACCGTACATTGCGTTGGGTACAAAGGCAGGTAGCACCAACCTTGAAAATGCTGAAAAAGATTGATAAGGGAAACGGTACAGACTACATGGAAACAATCGAACAGCAGGCAAAACTCACAGAAAAGCATGAAATGATAATCAAACAGCAGACGACCCCTGCAAAAGATTTGGTGGAAAGTTAGGAGTGATAAAGAATGTGGGAATTGTTGAAAGACTTATTGCTGGTATCTGTGGGAATGGGTATCGGAGTAGTCATGATGTGTATTGTATCAGTCGGCAAGGAAGCTGACTGTGAAATGATGAAATTAAAAGAAAGCGAGGACAATTAAATGAATTTCGGTCAAAATTTATATCAATGGTTTTTATCAAACGCACAGAGCTTGGTGCTTATGTCGATCGTGGTTATCGGTATCTACTTAGGTTTCAAGCGTGAGTTTTCCAAACTTATCGGCTTCTTGGTAGTTGCCTTAATTGCTGTCGGCTTGGTATTCAATGCTGGCGGTGTGAAAGATGTACTGTTAGAGCTGTTCAATAAAATTATCGGTGCTTAAAATTTTGTTGTAATGCTTATATGTGAATGGTATAATTGGGGTATGAAAAAAGATAAAATAGATTTGGAGTTAAGCTATGGATTATGTCATACGGGAAATAAAAAAAGAAGAATATGTTTTACTCAATGACTTTTTGTATGAAGCAATTTATATTCCAGACGGTGTTGAGCCACCACCTAAATCAATAATTAACTGTCCAGAATTACAAGAATATGTTTTTGAATTTGGAAAGCGAAAAGATGATAGGGCTTTAGTTGCGGAAGTTCAAGGAAATGTCGTGGGTGCTATTTGGGTACGAATAATGAACGATTACGGACACATTGACAATGATACACCGTCCCTTGCTATGTCTGTTTTTCAAAAGTATAGAGGACAAGGGATTGGAACTTCATTATTGCAACAGTTATTGTCAATGGAAAAATCTTTTGGATATTCAAAAATTTCCTTATCTGTTCAAAAAAATAATTATGCAGTAAAAATGTATAAGAAAGCAGGTTTTCTTGTTGTTGATGAAAATAGCGAAGAATATATTATGACCGCAACTCTATAACAGATAATCTAGTTTACAATTTCATATCCATACACACAAAGCAGTTAGTCTTAGGATTGACTGCTTTTTTCTTACCTAAAATTTCAGATTGGAGTGATGAAATGAACGATATTTTTAAGGATATGCAGGCAAAAGTCGGCTGTGAATACATTTCCGACCTGCCCTCTTACAAGCGTAAGGTGTGGCATGAAATGAAACGGCTGAACCCTGCCGACTATGAAGAAAGACAGTTAGAAGATTTTTCTAAATATGTGTTTGGTATCTCATACCAGAACTTAAAAGATGTGATGAACCAACAGAAAGGACGTGAGGAACAATGCAGGAAACAAGGGTACTGGTGGAAACGAGAGGAACAACTGACGAAGAAACAATATCATACTGGTTCGACCTGCCGATAGATGTTGCCGAGTTTGAAGAAAAGTTAGGTGTCGGTGCAGAAAGTGGGGATTACTGTATTATCGAAAAGGTGTTGCCTTTTGCTGATGAAGTTCACGAACATACAAGCGTGTATCAGCTCAACGAATTAGATTTTATGTACCGCCAGCTTTCAAGTGATATGCAGGAAGAATATGTATCACTACTTACGGTGTTTGAGAATTTAGAAGCACTTTATATTTGCAGGAACGTGATTACCGTTTATCCAGACTGCAAAAGCATGATAGATGTTGCAAGGCAAAAGCTGATGAACGACCCGACATTTAAGCATTTATCCGAGGACTGTCAAGAATATTACTTTGACTTTGAAGCCTACGCTTCTCACTTGCAGGAACACGGGAAATTTTTAGTAACGGAACACGGTATCTTTGAACTGCCAGAGTAGGAAATGAGGTGGTGCTTATGATTGATGATATGGCGGTTTATATCGCTAATCTTGGCAAATACAATGAGGGCTATTTAGTCGGTGCTTGGTTTACATTTCCCATTGACGAGGAAGATGTAAAAGAAAAAATCGGCTTGAATGAACAGTATGAGGAATACGCTATCCATGATACTGACAACTTCCCCATTGCGATTGGCGAGTATGTTTCCATTGAAGAACTCAATGAGATGTATGAAATGATAGAGGAACTTCCCGACTATATCGTAGAATGTCTGGACGAATTTATCAGCCACTACGGGACGCTGGAAGAAGTCGTGGAACATAAGGACGATATTTATTATTATCCCGACTGTGAAACCATGACAGACGTTGCCTACTACTACATAGACGAATTGCAGGCACTGGGGGATATTCCACCCAGCTTGCAGAACTACATTGACTATGAAGCCTACGGGCGAGATTTGGATATGGGCGGTTGCTTTATTGAAACAAGCCGAGGTATGTGCGAGATACCATATTAACGCTGGAAGATCAGCAACAAGCATTGTTGCTACTGACAGCGTATTTCTCTTTAAGGGACAGTCTGAAACATGGCTGTCCTTTTCTCTTTGAAGAACTTACGAAAGGAGCTGAAAGAACTTGAAAAAGATTAAATCTTATACGGGTATCTGGAACGTGGAAAAAGTCTTGTATGCAATCAATGACTTTAACCTGCCTTTTCCCGTTACCTTTACACAGATTACATGGTTTGTGATTACAGAATTTATCATCATTCTGTTTGGGGATATGCCCCCACTTTCCATGATTGAGGGAGCATTTCTCAAATACTTTGGTATTCCCGTTGCTCTCACTTGGTTCATGTCGCAGAAAACCTTTGACGGAAAGAAGCCGTACAGCTTTTTGAAATCACAGATAACCTATGCCCTGCGACCGAAAATCACTTATGCAGGAAAAGCCGTAAAACTGCATAAGCAGACCTTGAATGAAACAATCACGGCAGTAAGGAGTGTGAAGTATGTTCCCGATAAAATATATTGACAATAACCTTGTCTGGAACAAGGACAATGAGGTGTTCGCTTACTATGAGCTGATACCGTACAACTATTCTTTCCTATCCGCAGAAGAAAAGTATATCGTGCATGACAGCTTTCGCCAGCTAATCGCACAGTCCCGTGAGGGTAAAATTCATGCCTTGCAGATTGCTACGGAAAGCTCAATCCGAAGTATGCAGGAGCAGTCAAAAAAGCTGGTTACGGGAAAATTAAAGGAAATCGCTTGCCAGAAGATAGACGAACAGACCGAAGCGTTAGTATCAATGATTGGGGACAATCAAGTGGACTACCGCTTTTTTCTTGGCTTTAAGCTCATGGTTACGGAAGAACAGCTCAATCTGAAGAACATCAAAAAATCGGCGTGGCTGACGTTCAAGGAATTTCTCCATGAAGTAAACCACACGCTGATGAATGACTTTGTTTCCATGCCGAATGATGAAATCAACCGTTACATGAAAATGGAAAAGCTACTGGAAAATAAAATCTCCCGTCGCTTTAAGGTGCGTCGCTTGGAAATCAATGATTTTGGGTATCTCATGGAACATCTTTACGGCAGGGACGGTATCGCCTATGAAGATTATGAGTATCAGCTACCAAAGAGGAAATTGAACAAAGAAACGCTGATAAAATACTACGACCTTATCCGTCCGACAAGGTGTGTGATTGAAGAAAGCCAGCGATATTTACGCTTGGAACATGAGGACAAGGAAAGCTATGTGTCTTATTTTACCGTCAATGCGATTGTCGGCGAGCTTGATTTTCCGTCAAGTGAAATCTTCTATTTCCAGCAACAGCAATTTACCTTTCCCGTTGATACTTCTATGAATGTAGAAATCGTAGAAAATCGAAAAGCATTAACAACCGTCCGCAATAAGAAAAAGGAATTGAAAGACCTTGACAATCACGCCTATCAAGCTGGAAGTGAAACCAGTTCAAATGTGGTGGACGCTTTAGACAGCGTGGACGAGCTGGAAACAGACTTAGACCAGAGTAAAGAAAGTATGTATAAGTTAAGCTACGTTATTCGGGTGTCTGCACCCGATCTTGACGAGCTGAAACGCCGTTGTGATGAAGTCAAGGACTTTTACGACGACCTCAATGTAAAGCTGGTGCGTCCTGCTGGGGATATGCTGGGGCTTCATTCTGAATTTCTTCCAGCCAGCAAGCGATATATCAATGATTATGTGCAGTATGTAAAATCAGACTTCCTGGCAGGGCTTGGGTTTGGTGCTACCCAGCAGTTAGGGGAAACTATGGGTATCTATATGGGCTATTCCGTTGATACGGGAAGAAATGTGTACCTGCAACCGTCTTTAGCTTCGCAGGGTGTAAAAGGAACAGTTACCAACGCCCTTGCTTCTGCTTTTGTCGGTTCGCTTGGCGGTGGTAAATCGTTCTGCAACAATCTTCTGGTGTATTATTCGGTTCTCTTTGGGGGACAAGCGGTTATCTTAGACCCAAAATCAGAGCGTGGCAACTGGAAAGAAACACTTCCAGAAATCGCCCATGAAATCAATATCGTAAATCTTACCAGCGACAAGGACAATGCAGGACTTCTTGACCCATTCGTGATTATGAAGAATGTAAAAGACGCTGAAAGTCTGGCAATCGACATCTTGACATTCCTTACGGGTATTTCCTCTAGGGACGGCGAAAAATTCCCCGTGTTACGAAAAGCGGTACGTTCCGTTACCCAGAGCGACAGTCGAGGTTTGCTCCATGTGATAGACGAGCTACGCCGTGAAGATACACCCATATCAAGAAATATCGCAGACCATATCGACAGCTTCACGGACTACGACTTTGCACACCTGCTGTTTTCAGACGGTACGGTGGAAAATGCAATCAGTTTAGATAATCAGCTCAATATCATTCAAGTAGCCGACCTTGTGTTGCCAGATAAAGATACCACTTTTGAGGAATACACGACCATTGAATTATTGTCGGTGTCTATGCTGATTGTGATTAGTACCTTTGCCCTTGATTTTATCCATTCGGACAGAAGTATTTTTAAGATTGTCGATTTGGACGAAGCGTGGGCGTTCTTAAATGTGGCACAAGGAGAAACGCTCTCTAACAAGCTGGTTCGTGCTGGACGAGCTATGCAGGCAGGCGTTTATTTCGTTACACAATCTTCTGGCGACGTGTCAAAGGAAAGTCTGAAAAATAATATCGGCTTAAAATTTGCTTTCCGTTCTACTGACATCAACGAGATAAAACAGACCTTAGAATTTTTCGGTATCGACAAGGACGACGAAAACAACCAGAAACGCTTGCGTGATTTGGAGAACGGACAATGCTTATTGCAGGACTTATACGGGCGTGTCGGTGTGGTGCAGATACACCCAGTCTTTGAAGAACTGCTACACGCCTTTGATACCAGACCGCCCGTACAGAGAAATGAGGTGGAGTGATGAAAGAAAGGGTAAAAGGTGCGTTCACAAAAAAGAAGATTTTCCACTTTCTCAAAATGCCTCTGTTCGTGGTGGCACTCTCCCTTATCCTGCTTTCACTTCTGGGGACGGTAGCTCATGCAACGGGGCTTGTGGACGATACCATAAACGCAGAAAATCTGTATTCAAAATATCCGTTGTCGAATTACCAGCTTGATTTTTATGTAGATAATAGCTGGTCGTGGCTTCCGTGGAACTGGCTGGACGGGATTGGAAAATCGGTACAGTACGGGCTTTACTGTATTACCAACTTTGTCTGGACGATAAGCCTTTATTTAAGCAATGCCACGGGCTATGTGGTGCAGGAAGCCTATAAACTTGATTTCATTAACGATATGGCAGACAGTATCGGAAAAAGCATACAGACTCTTGCAGGCGTAACACAGAACGGCTTTTCTTCTACGGGCTTCTATATCGGTTTTCTGCTTCTCATTATCTTAGTGGTGGGACTTTATGTTGCCTATACGGGACTGATAAAAAGAGAAACCAGCAAGGCACTTCACGCCGTTATCAACTTTGTGGTGGTATTCGTGTTGTCTGCTTCATTTATTGCCTACGCTCCCGATTACATCAAAAAGATAAATGAGTTTTCATCAGACATCAGTACCGCTTCACTTGACTTGGGAACAAAAATCATGCTCCCCAACTCTGACAGCGAGGGCAAGGACAGCGTGGACTTGATACGGGACAGCTTATTTTCTATTCAAGTGGAACAGCCGTGGTTACTCTTACAATTCGGGAACAGCAACGCAGAGGAAATCGGAACAGACCGTGTAGAAGCTCTTGTATCGGCAAGTCCAGAGGACGAGGACGGGAAAACCAGAGAGGAAGTCGTGAAAACAGAAATCGAGGACAACGACAACAACAATCTGACGATACCGCAGGTGGTAAACCGTTTAGGTATGGTGTTTTTCCTCTTGTTCTTTAACTTAGGTATCACGATATTTGTATTCTTGCTTACGGGCATGATGTTGTTTAGCCAGATACTTTTTATTATCTTTGCAATGTTTCTACCTATCAGCTTTTTACTTTCCATGATACCGAGCTATGAAAGCATGGCAAAGCAGGCAATCGTAAGGGTGTTTAATACCATAATGACACGGGCAGGAATAACGCTTATTGTAACGGTGGCGTTCAGCATTTCCAGTATGTTTTATAACATATCCACGGACTATCCGTTCTTTATGGTAGCGTTCTTGCAGATAGTATGTTTCGCTGGTATCTACATGAAGCTGGGCGATTTAATGAGTATGTTCTCTTTGAACGCTAATGATAGTCAAAGTATGGGACGAAGAATTTTCCGCAGACCGTATCTATACTTGGCACATAGGGCTAGGCGTATGGAAAGACGGCTTGCTGGTGCGGTTACTGCTGGCGGTGTTGCTGGTGCGGTGGCTGGAAGTGCCGTTGCTGGCAAGAGAGCCGAAAGAAAAAATACGGCTTCTAAAGAAAATCGGGGCAATACCACTTCCAGCATGGGACAGCGTGCAGGTTCAAAGGTGGGGGCTGTCTTAGATACGAAAAATAAAGTGAAAGACAAGGCAAATGCTGTCAAAGAAAACATCAAGGATATGCCGACACAGACCGCTTATGCGGTGTATTCCGCAAAGGAAAAGGCAAAGTCCAGCGTGTCCGACTTCAAGCGTGGCATGGTGCAGGAACAGCAGTCCAGACAGACGGGGCGTTTGGAAAAGCAGGAACAGCATAGACAGAATATCGCTGACAAGCGTATGAAGCTTCAAAAGGCACAAGAAGCAAGGCAGGCACAGCGAAAGTCTGACGGATCAGCGACAACGGGAGCTACCCGTCCCCATGAGCGACCAGCCACAGCTTCAAAGCCGAGTGCGGAAAAAATGCAGGAAGTCAAACGCCCTGCCACAGCGACCACTTCAAAAGCAAGTGAACCAGTCAAGACAAATGTTATCAAAGAGCGTCCGTTATCTTCTGGTGCTTCTGATAGGAAAGCGACCCAGTCTGCACAGCCAGTACATAGGCAGAATGTAGAAAAAGTGGTATCGCAGGAAACACGACAGAATTACACCAAAGACCGCAGGATAAAGGTTCAGCAGACGCAGACCGTCCAAAAGAACCAGCAGACCACAGAGAAAAAACGTAACCTTGTAACGAAGAAAGGACAAAAGAAAAAATGAAACTGAAACATATTGCTTTCATTAGCAGTCTGTTTCCTATCCTCTTTTCTCTGGTGCTTTTCTTTGGTGTCCTCATTAGTGCAGACAGCGACGACGAAAACAGCAATTTTTCTTCTGGCATTACGGGTATGAACTTATCCGCAGAAGTCTTGAAACATCAGCCTATGGTGGAAAAGTACGCCAGAGAATACGGCATTTCTGAGTATGTCAATGTGTTGCTGGCTATCATTCAAGTAGAAAGTGGCGGTACGGCAGAAGATGTTATGCAGAGTTCGGAAAGTCTTGGTTTACCGCCTAATTCCTTAGATACGGAAAGCTCAATCAAGCAGGGGTGTAAGTATTTTGCGTCCCTGCTTTCTTCCTGCAAAAATCAAGGTATCGACGATTTGAATGTAGCGATACAGTCCTATAACTATGGCGGTGGCTATGTGGGATATGTGGCAGGAAAAGGAAAGAAACATACATACAATCTTGCAGAGAGCTTCGCTCGTGAGAAATCGGGTGGAAAGAAAGTAACCTATACGAACCCGATAGCCGTTGCGAAGAATGGGGGCTGGCGGTATGGCTATGGAAATATGTTCTATGTGGAATTAGTCAATCAGTATTTAACTGTTCCGCAGGTGTCGGGAGAACTGGCACAAAAGGTAATGAATGAAGCGTTGAAATATCAAGGCTGGAAATATGTGTATGGCGGTAGCAATCCCAACACTTCCTTTGACTGTTCGGGACTGACGCAATGGTGCTATGGAAAAGCGGGTATCTCCTTACCGAGAACGGCACAAGCCCAGTATGACGCAACCCAACATTTGCCACTTTCGCAGGCAAAAGCTGGGGACTTGGTCTTTTTCCATTCTACCTATAACGCTGGTTCGTATGTAACCCACGTCGGTATCTATGTGGGAAATAACCAGATGTACCATGCAGGCAATCCGATAGGATATGCAGACTTAAATAGTAGTTATTGGCAACAGCACTTAATCGGTGCAGGACGAGTAAAACAATAGAAAGGACTTGAAAAATATGTTTAAGAAGAATAAGAAACAGACAGAAACTATCAAAGAACCAAAAGAAAAAAAGGTGCGTACTGTCAAGGTAGGCACACATAAGAAAACCGTGATTGCGTTGTGGGTGGTGCTTATCGCAAGCGTGAGCTTTGGGGTGTATAAGAATTTTACCGCTATCGACCAGCACACGACCCATGAAAAAGAAATCATAGAGCTTCGCTTGCATGACACCAACGGGATTGAAAATTTCGTGAAGAATTTTGCAAAGTCCTATTACACATGGAATAACAGCAAAGAAGCGATTGAAGCAAGGACGCAGGCAATCAGCGGTTATCTGACAAAGGAATTGCAGGACTTGAATATAGATACCATTAGAACCGATATACCGACCAGCTCCACAGTTACAGATGTGATTGTATGGAGTATTGAACAGTCGGGAACGGACACTTTTTCTGCTACCTACGAAGTAGATCAGCAGATAAAAGAGGGAGAACAGACAACAGCGGTCAAGGCAACCTATACGGTAAAAGTCCATGTGGACGCTGACGGGGATATGGTAATTGTTCAGAACCCTACCCTTGCACCAGCAATCGAAAAATCAGACTATGAGCCTAAGACACCAGAAGCAGACACAAGCGTAGACGCTGATACTGTCAATGACGCTACCGCTTTTCTGGAAACATTCTTTAAGCTCTATCCAACAGCCACAGAAAAAGAACTTGCCTACTATGTATCGGGAAATGTGCTTGAACCTATCGGCAGGGACTATCTTTATTCTGAACTGGTAAACTCTATCTTTACAAAGGACGGGGACAATGTAAAAGTTAAAGTAGCTGTGAAATTCCTTGATAATCAGACAAAGGCTACGCAGGTATCACAGTATGAGCTTGTACTACATAAGGATAGTAACTGGAAAATTGTAGGATAAATCACAAGAAGTAGTTTGCATGTCATAGAAATATGATTTGCAAACTACATTTTCATCGAATTATGTTCACAAATAGTTCTGAATACGCTAAAATAGTAATTCACGCAAAAACCGCAATATATATTAAAACTTGAAGAAAACTATTTATTATAATCTAAGCTGAAAGGAGGGTGCTGTAATGGTCAATAAGGTTGAAAACATTATAACGGTTATCAATTACATAGAAAACAATCTCACAGAAAAACTGAACTTATCCTCTATTGCGATGGGTGTTGGTTATTCAAAATATCATTTGCATAGAATGTTTGTCGAAACTGTTGGATTGTCTATACATGACTATGTACAACGCAGACAATTAACAGAGTCTGCAAAACTTTTAGTGTTTTCTGATAAATCTATTCTTGAAATTTCGCTTATTGCTGGTTATGAAAGTCAGCAGGCATTTACAAATATTTTTAAGCAGATGTATAAGAAAACGCCTAACGAATATCGAATGAACGAAGAATTTTATCCGTTACAGCTTAGATTTGATTTGATACAGACAGTTAAACAAAAATTATCACAACAAGAAATGGAAGAAAATATCAGATTTGCTACAACAACAGATATACCTGCCTGCCTAGAACTAGCTTATTTAGTAATAGACGGTTTTCCAAATTTGAACGAGAATGAATACTTAACAGAATTAGAAAGAGGTATTTTAGAGCAAAGAGTGTTGATTTTAACTGATAATACTATTGCTATTGCTTTGATGTCTATTAACTATCATACGGGAAGTATTGATTTCTTTGGAGTACACCCGTTATATCGTAAATGTGGTATTGCAAAATTATTTTTAGATAAGGTTATGAATGAACTTTTAGTTGATAAAGACATTTCTGTAACAACATTTCGTGAGGGCGACAAAGCTGATACGGGGTATCGTAAGACTTACAAAGAATTAGGCTTTGCAGAAGCAGAATTATTAGTTGAATTTGGTTATCCTACACAAAAATTAGTATTATTTTCAAAAAATGGGGGTAGTACAAATGAATAGTAATCCTCTCGCAAAAGATTTTAATACTGGGTCTTTATTAAAATTTGCTTTCCCGACCATATCCATGATGTTATTTATGGGGCTTTACACAATTGTAGATACCATATTTGTATCACGATTTGTCAATACAAATGCTTTATCAGCAATCAATATTGTTTGTCCTGTTATCAATTTAATAGTAGGATTGGGAACAATGATAGCTACGGGTGGTAGTGCCATAGTTGCAAGAAAAATGGGGGCAGGAGAACCCAAACGAGCAAAACAAGATTTTACACTACTTATTTTATTTGGTTTTATTTTGGGAGTAGTAATTTTCATTCTAGGAATTATCTTTATTGATGAAATTATATATGCTCTTGGAGCTGATAAGGTTTTATTTCCATATTGTAAAGACTATTTAACTATTATTTTACTGTTTACACCTGCAAGTATGTTGCAGGTACTATTTCAAAATTTATTTGTAACAGCAGGAAAACCAACTTTAGGACTTGTTCTTTCTGTAAGTGCTGGTGTAATGAATATCGTATTTGATTATCTTTTTATGGTTATATTTGACATGGGGATTGCTGGTGCAGGATTTGGAACTGGAATTGGTTATTTGATACCCGCAATTACGGGGCTAATTGTCTTTTGTAAAAAATCGGGAACATTGTCTTTTGTAAAACCTATTATAGACATTAAAGTACTTGGAGAAAGTTGTATAAATGGTTCATCAGAAATGGTTAGTCAGCTTTCAACGGCAATTACTACATTCTTTTTCAATCGCACAATGATGAATTTATTAGGTGTAAATGGTGTGGCTTCTATTACTATAATTATATATACACAATTTTTGCTTACAACATTATTTATTGGTTTTTCAATGGGGGTTGCCCCAGTCATTAGCTATAATTTTGGAGCAAACAATTATTATGGATTAAAGAAAATATATAAAATCTGTATTTCTTTCATTTTTGTAGGTTCATTATTTATTTTTGCGTTATCCTTTATAAATGGAAATACTTTGGTACGTTTATTTACTGGGACAAATGAAGCGGTATATAAAATTGCAATAAACGGGTTTATGATATTTGTATTTAGTTTTCTTTTTTCGGGTTTCAATATATTTTCATCAGCAATTTTTACTGCATTATCTAATGGTAAGCTATCTGCTTTGATTTCTTTTTTAAGAACATTTGGCTTTATAATGATAGGCTTGTTAATAATGCCACAGTTTATTGGAATAACAGGTGTATGGTTGGCTGTTCCCATTGCCGAAATATTAACACTATGTATTTCATTATATTTGAATTTTCGTCTTTGGCTTTCGTGGAATAATCAGAATAACAGCTATGAAAAAAATACAGAAAGGTTATTATGATAGGACTTAAAAAACGAGATATAAAAAAAGCATTGAAAGCTGGTGCAAGGGCGGGTGGTATGTCATTGGCTGATGTTCGGGCAAATATTGAAGCAACGATTGATGAAGCCATGAACAGCCCAGACCCAGAGGTGCAGGCAAATTTCAAAAAATATTTTGGTAATAAACGCCCTACCCCAGAAGAATATATTTACAAGATTACCAAAAAGACAAAGATTTGAAAAAAGGCTTGCTCCATACATTTTGTATGATCTGCAAGCCTTAATCTATTTCAGAGGAAATTTAACAGTAAAGGTAGCACCGCCACCAACAGTATCATTAATAGTGATAGTACCGTTCAGCATTTGGGTTAATTCTTTGGCGATACTTAGTCCCAGTCCAAAATTCGCTTTGTTAGCATGGGACTTGTCGCCACTATAAAATCGGTCAAAGATATACTGCTTATCTTCATCAGAAATGCCTTGCCCGTGGTCTACCACAGAAAAAGCAATATTCTTTTCGGTGGCGATTACTTCTATCTCTATCAAAGAATTATTCTTGGAATGTTGAATGGCATTATCCATAAAGATACACAAGATTTGAAATAATCGGTCTTTGTCGGTAAGCATGGCAGGATAACTTTCCTCGGATAAATGCAGTTTTAGTTCTAAATTCTGCTTCATGCAGACGGGTTCGTATGTTTCATATAACGTAATGAGCAAGGTATCTACATTGATTGTACTTTTATGCAATGTCCATGTTTTAGCGTCGGAAGAAGCCAGAAGCAACATATCTTTGACTAAACGGGATAACCGCATACATTCAAAATCTATGGTCTGTAAGGCTTGCTTTGCCTGCTCGTTTAAGGAAACATCATCAAGAAGCATATCCGTGTTGGAAATCATAACAGCTAGTGGAGATTTTAATTCATGGGAAGCTGTTGCAACAAAATCTTTTTGGCTTTGCAATATTCGTTCTGTTGGGGCAAAAGACTTTTTCAGCAGATAACGGGTTAGTATGATAACAACGATACAAGCCAAAAGCCAGATAAGAAGATATATCGGTAATGTCTTTTGTAAAATATCCGTTAAGTTGGCTGTCTGATAAAAAAAAGTCCCATGATATACGGTATCATTTGCTGTCATAATTGTAGCAGGAATAACAAAATAAGTATCGTGATGTTTTCCTTTTATTTCCAGAAAACCGCCTTGTGAAGTTGTGGTGCTTTCTGTTTGTGATAATAGCTGTGTAGAAATCTGTTTTTCTACATCATGCAACAGCTTGTCCGCAGAAGTTGGAAATGGAAAATCACTTTGATAAATGGTATTCCCTTTTGTATCGCTAATCAAGGAAAAAATATGATAACTTTCTTCGTAGGCTTTGAGTGCTTTATCCATATCCGAAGAAGCACTTTCCACTTGATAAATCAGCAAGGTTGTTAATCTTTGAAACAAGGTACTTTCGTTGATTTTCTCCGTATAAACCGTATTCGCAACAACAAAGAAAATCACAAGGGTAATAATCAGCATAACAGAACTTGCAAACAGAATATGAAGTTTTCGGTATAAGTTATTTAACATGTTTCTTTCTCCAGTTTGTACCCTGCACCGTAGACCGTTGTTATTTTACAGGAACTTTTTAACTCCTTTAGACGTTTTCGCAGAAAAGAAATGTAGCTGTCTACATTGCCAGTTTCTACTTCGGAAGAACTACCCCAGATTTTAAGGATTAGCTGTTCACGGGAAAATAGTGTTTCTGGGTTCTGCATAAATACAAAAGTCAACTCGGTTTCTTTTGAAGTTAATAAAAGAGAGTTATTTGGTGTGGATAAGGTTCTGCTGTCTTTATCGAAAGTTAAATCTCCATATTGTAATTTGGGAGATAATTGGATATTGGCAGGTCGCCTTGTCAACGCCCGAACCCTTGCAAGCAATTCTTTGATATGAAATGGTTTTACTAAGTAATCATCAGCACCACCGTCTAAACCCTCAACCCGATTATCAAGGGTACTCATGGCAGTAATGATAAGGATAGGGATAGATATTCCTTTTTTACGCATAGATTTTATGATTGTTAAACCGTCAATAATCGGTAACATACGGTCTACAATGGCAAGGTCATAAGCATAGTCTGTATTTAAGGCATACAGCATAGCAGTTTCCCCGTCATTGCAACAATCAACCATATAGTTTTCTTTTTCCAGCGAAATTTTTATATTTTTACATAACTCTAAATCATCTTCCAGAAGAAGTATTTTCATAATGTATCAATCCTTTTCTATATATCATCTTGGACATTAGCAGTCCAAGAAGCTTTAATTATAGACAGTATAACAGAAAAGTCTGTAAAAATCCTCTAAAAAATGATGATGATTTTCTTGCTTTTTTACAGGATTTTTAGAATGGTTTGCTTTTACAATAGTGGCATATCGAATAAGAAAGGTGGAATACAAAATGAAAAAAACAAACATCAGTAAATTTGTAGCAGTTGGATTATGTATCTGTGCATTGACGGGGTGTGGTGCAAGTCCAGATGAGAAGCCAGATATGTCTAATCCTATTGTCAATTCTAATACGAATGAAGAAAATGCAAATGGCTCTTCAGAAAATAAAGAAAACGACATATTAGAGTCTGCTAATTTGATAGGAAGTGTTTTGGAATTTACAGACAATGGTTGTTCCGTAAGTCAAGCAAAAGAAATTGAGGGGGGAGCAGGGATAAAATCAGAAGCACCGGGACTGGAAAATAAAGACAATGCTGTTTCTGTAACCTATAACCCAGATTGTGAATTTGTCATTGCCACAGTAAGTGCCAACTCTGGTGTTACGAATGTAACGACGGGTTCTATCTCCGATGTAAAGAAACAATCAAATGTATATCTCTATGGAGAGTTTGCAGACACAAATCATTTCAATGCAACAAAGGTTGTCATAGCCCATTGGGAATAGAGGTGTGAAGTATGAAGTTTTATCAACTTGGTTTTCGCTATTTACAGCGAAAAAAAGGGAAAACCATTCTTCTGTTGATTGTTTTGATACTTGTAAACAGTATGATTTTAGGTACAAGCATGATTTTAAGGACTACAAATGAGTCCAAACAAGCCATGCAGGAAAAGACAAACTCTAAGATTGTGGTTGAAATTACAAGTAAGGACAGCAAGATAACAGAGAATGAAGTAAACAAGATTGAAACGCTAGAAGATGTTTCGTCTATCAACCGCATTGGTAGACAAGAGGTATTTCCGAATAATTTTGCTCCCGTTACGCTCAATACTTCTACGAATGAGGAAAATTTGAAAATAGCACTGCTTTCCTATGATGATTTGGAAAAGGACAGCCCTTTTTCAGAAATGCAGTACCGCTTAGCTTCTGGCGATTATATCAAGCGTGAGAAAAAGGGTGCTGTTATCAATGCGAACCTTGCAAATCAAAATGAGCTAAAAGTTGGAGATACGATTGAATTAAGTACAGAAAACGGAACAAAAGTATCTGTTCAGATTATTGGAATTTTCATGTCCGCAGGAAATGCGGAAAAAGACCAGCCGTCAGAAACTACCGCAGTCAATCGAATAGAAAATCAAATCTTTATTGACAACAGTACTTATAAAGAATTGTTCAAAGAAGCTGAATTTGAAAAAATCTGCATTTACTCAAAAAGACCAGAAAAATTAGATGTGCTGGAAACCAGCCTGCAAAAAATATTCGGAAATGATGTAGCACTTAGCACGTCTGATACCCTTTATCAACAGATGTCTGCTCCATTAGAGCAAATCAGTAAGGTGGCAAATCTTATGCTGGTACTTACATTGGTAACTGGTACTGTTGTTGTTTCCCTGCTGTTATGTATGTGGATGCGGACAAGGCAAAAAGAGGTGGCAATCTTTATGAGCCTCGGCAAGACAAAAAGTGAAATTTTCCTGCAAACTTTATTAGAAGCAGGCAGTGTATTTACACTTTCGGTTTTAGGAGCAACAGCCATTGGTAAATTGTTCTCGGGCGTTTTGCAAAACGTCATTACCGGTTCAGAAACAGTAACAGAAAATCTGAAAGTGGTTTTGCAGATACAAGATATTGGAATGTTGTTCCTTTTAGGCGGTGCAGTTATTTTGGTGGCATTGTGCTGTTCCATTCTTCCGATATTACGAGCAAACCCAAAAGATATATTAGCAAAAATGGAGGGATAGTACATGAATTTTTTTGGATTGGCAAGGCGTTCTGTGTTCAGAAAGCCCGTAAAAAGTATTCTCTTATTGTTGATTGTTTTTGCAATCAGTACCTTGCTTCTTGCAGGTGTGGCGAGCAAAAATGCCAGTATTGAGGTGCAGGACAAAACCAGACAAGCCATAGGTGCAGGCTTTCTTTTAGAAAGAAATGCAGAGTACCGAACAAAGCGAGTTCGTGAATACTCAGAAAAGATTGGTAATGATAAGGAAGGTAGTTTTGGTGGCTACCATCAGGAAAAAGAGATTATCAATGGTGTGGAGACTTGGACAGGCTGGACAACAAATGAATTTGAAAGCTTAGATATAAAAGACATTGAGAAATTGGCAAAAGCAAAAGGAATTGCTGATTACAATATTACAACAGTAACAACTCCCGTAAACCCTGTAAATTTCAAAAGGATTGAAGATAAAGATGTAGACCAGAATGCAGATGTTGGCGGTGTAAGTTTAATTGGAAACAAAGATATGAAACTAGACAGAAATGTTTTATCTGGAAACCTGCATATCAAAGAGGGACGAATGATAACCCCAGAGGATAAAGATATGTGTGTCATTTCAGAGGAACTGGCAAAGCAAAATAATCTGAAAATCGGCGATAAGATTTCTTTTAATGATTACCACGATACTGAAAATTCAAAGGTATCAGAAGCTGAGATTGTTGGAATTTATCAAGTGGATCAAAAGATGTCCCCACTTATGCAGGGAGATACTTACCGTTCGGAAAATGTAATATTTACAGATTTGAGATTTCCAGAAAAGGCAGAGGGTGAAACAAGTCCATTATATGAAAGAGCCTATTTCAAAGTGGAAGATGTGGAAGCTTACGACGAAGTAAAAGAAAATCTGCAAAAAGTAGACATCAATTGGGAGCAATATGATTTGATTGACAATAACGGAAATTCCGAAACCATGTCCTCAAACTTCAATGATTTAGCAAAAGTAAGCGAAATGATGATATTGGTAATCTCTGTTGCAAGTTTTGTTATCCTTGTTTTAGTATTTCTGTTCTGGCTGAAAAATCGAGTGCAGGAAGTCGGTATTTTCTTATCTCTCGGTGTTCCGAAATTTAGAATTATCGGACAAATTTGGAGCGAAGCGATTATGATTACTGTTCTTTCCCTTATGTTATCCTTTGCTGTCGCTCCTGCTGTTTCCAAAGTAACGGCAAATTATCTGGTATCACAGCAGGTTCAGCAAATGCAAGAGGAAGAAAAGAATAATGAGGGAAAAGTATCCACAGAATACGTTGCACCAAAGCAGGACGTGCAGAGTATCAGCGTAGAGGTTACACCAGAAATGTATCTGTTGGACGGTGTAAGTGTTCTTGTGTTGATAACGGCTTCTGTTCTGGTATCTGGAATTGTAATACTAAAGAGAAACCCGAAAGATATTTTATCGGAAATGAGTTAGGAGGACGACGAAAATGTTAGAAGTAAAGAATGTAAGCTATGCTTACAAAACAAAAAAAGATAAAACCATTTTGAATAATGTATCTGCTACTTTCGAGGAGGGTATCTTTTATACCATTATCGGTCCGAGTGGTGCAGGAAAAACAACACTCTTATCGTTGTTAGCAGGCTTAGATACAGCAGTAAAAGGGACTGTCCTTTGCAATGGCGAGGATATTACAAAAAAAGGGCTGAATTACCACAGAAAGCATAATATCTCATTGGTATTTCAAAATTATAATCTGATTGATTATTTGACAACGGTTGAAAATGTCAAATTAGGTGGTAGTGGAAATGCTGAAAAATTATTGGAAGAAGTCGGTATTGGAAAAGAATACTGGCAGAGAAATGTATTGCAACTATCTGGCGGACAGCAACAGCGTGTAGCGATTGCAAGAGCATTAGCCAGCGACGCTCATGTACTTTTGGCAGATGAACCGACGGGAAATCTTGATGAAACTACCGCTGATGAAATCATTGCTTTGCTGAAAAAGACTGCACATGAATTAGGAAAATGTGTTGTTGTGGTTACACACAGTAAGCATTTGGCAGAAGAAGCCGACGAAATCTTAGAAATTAAAAACGGTGCAATTTCTTTTCTGTCTGAATAAACAAGAATAGTGCCGTAAAGGAGCTGTCATTATGGAATATTTTAGATATACCTCGACACAATCAATTTGACCCTAACGGCATTGTTATAAGAACTAAATACAATACAGTTTCAAAGGCTCGTACAGACTATATGTTTTGTGCGGGCTTTTTTCATGCCAGAAAAAAATTTTTTAAGTTTTTTTTGATTTTGGTTACGCTGTACCCCACTTTCAACGCGGTATATATGAAAAGGGGCAGACACCTCTTTTCGACTAGCGAAAGGAGGTGAGGAAAATAAAACCGTCAGAACTACAAGAAAAAACCTGTCATCAATTCGATTGTGCTATTAAAACAGTTATACGTCATAGAGCGATTGACTTCTATCGAGCGATACGTCGTTCAGAGAAAAAAGAAATGCCATTCGCCGAAATTATGGACGACCTCTTAAATTCCATAGGCACAGAAGATACATATTCTACGGATTATGTTGCAGTATTTGAAGTCTGTGGCGAAAAAGTGTCAATCGAAGATGAACAACTGGCTCGTGCATTGAAAGCTATTGAAGAACGAAAGCGTAATATCGTTTTACAGTATTTTTTCATTGGGGACACGGACACTTATATTGGAAAAATGCTTGACTGTTCCAGAGCTAATGTAACAAAATGCAGAATACAAGCACTCGACAAGCTAAAGCAACTGATTGAGGAGGAAAAAGAGAAATGCCAAAAGAGCTGACACCGACTTTCACGGTTATTTCCAAAGCATGCGACGGCGACGAAACAGCTATTTCAAAAATCTTGGAGTTTTACGACCCATTTATCAATCAGTGCTGTATGCGTCCGTTTTACGATGATAACAACAACTTGCGTCTTGCGGTAGATTTGGAAATGAAAGGTTTTATCAAAGAAGCGATTATTCGTAAAATCTTAAACTTTGATATTAAACGCTTCTAATTCATATCGGGATTGATTATGCCCGTCTGGTCTTTGACAACTGAATAAAGCAGACAGATACGTTTGTGAGATAGCAAGCCACGGGGACTGTACGCCATGACCTTTCCAAAAGAAAGCGAGCGACCCATGCAGTGATCCGAGAGCGACCGTTGGAAAAGTCGCTTTGCCACGACCTATCCTCACAGAATAATGATACGTCCGCATGGTGCGGTTCTGCCCACAGGAATGGGAATGGTTGAGATACCAACGGAGCTTTCCAAAGCCGTCTGCCTGCTTGTAAAAAATGACACACAGTAAAGGGGGTGCATAGATTATGAACAATACTGATGTGCCTATCTGGGAAAAATATACTCTGACGATTGAAGAAGCGTCTAAATACTTCCGCATTGGCGAAAAGAAATTGCGTAAATTAGCCGAAGAAAATATTGACGCTGGCTGGGTTATCGTGAACGGTAATCGTATTCAGATTAAGCGAAAACAATTTGAAAAAATCATAGATACATTGGACGAAATCTAATGTCATTGAGCCGTAGATATGGTATAATAAATATAGCGTATCACGGCTCGTTCCATGACGGAAAGGAGCTTTACACTATGTCTAATGTAAAACGAAAAGACAGTAAAAATCGCAATTTGCGTAATGGAGAGAGCCAGCGAAAAGACGGAAGATACGTTTATAAATATACCGATATATACGGAAAGCCACAATTTATCTATTCTTGGAAACTTGTACCGACAGACAAGACACCTGCTGGAAAGCGTGATGATATTTCATTGAGGGAAAAAGAAGCACAGATAAAAAAAGACCTTAACGACGGTATCGACACAGTCGGCGGTAAAATGACAGTCTGCCAGCTCTACG
>NZ_QUGQ01000005.1:0-61614 GCF_003479155.1 Blautia sp. AF19-1 | reverse complement strand
AGGCGGTAAAATGACAGTCTGCCAGCTCTACGACAAGAAGAACAGCCAAAGAAAGAACATCAAGAGGGCTACTGAAAAAGGACGACAGTATCTTATGAACGCTCTGAAAAATGACCCATTGGGTATGAGGGCGATTGATACTGTTAAGCAGTCGGACGCTAAAGAATGGGCTATCAGAATGAGTGAAAAAGGATATTCCTATAAAACGATTGATAACTATAAGCGTTCCTTGAAAGCTTCATTTTACATGGCGATACAAGACGACTGTATCAGAAAGAACCCATTTGACTTTAAGCTAAGTGATGTTCTGGAAGATGATACGGAGCAGAAAGTTATCCTTACACCAGAGCAGGAAGAACGCCTGCTTGCCTTTATGGAAAAGGATAAGATTTACAGCAAGTATTATGATGAGGTTGTGCTTCTGCTGGAAACGGGACTTCGTATTTCTGAATTTTGCGGATTGACGACGCATATTGATATGCAGAACAGAATACTCAATATAGACCACCAGCTATTGAAAGATAGCGAAATGGGCTACTATATTGAAACACCAAAGACCAAAAACGGAAAACGGGAACTTCCATTGACAGAACGGGCTTATCAAGCAATCCAAAGAATACTAAAGAACAGAGGAAAAGCACAACCGCTGATTGTAGGTGGTTACAGCAATTTTCTATTCTTAAACCGTGAGGGCTTGCCTAAAGTTGCAGGAAACTATGAGGGCATGGTGCGAGGACTAATTAAAAAGTATAACAAGTATCACACGGATAAGTTACCGAACATCACACCACATTCATTCAGACATACTTATTGTACGAATATGGCAAATAGAGGAATGAACCCAAACACCCTGCAATATCTCATGGGACACGCTAACATAACTATGACACTTGGTTATTACGCACACGGTACATTTCAATCTGCAAAAGAAGAACTGGAAAGACTGGCTTGTTAATATCGGAGCTTATATTTACTACTCATTTACTACTTTTGGTTGCATTTTCATGCTGGTAAATGCCAGCTTATGCAAGGTATCTTCCAAAAAGAAAATACCGATAAAGCCCTAAAATACGGGATATATCGGCATTTACCAACTTATGAAAAGATAATCAGAAATTTAGTAAGTTTTTACAGATAAAAAATCCGAAGGTTTTTGACGCCTTCGGATTTCTTTGTATGTGCTTATTCTGTTTATTTCTCTTCTGCTTCTTCGGTATCTTCTGCCGATGCTTCTACGTTGTGGGAAGCCATCAGACTTACGACAATGGATTCCGGATTGGTCTTTATGGTGATATCCGGGTCAGCGGCCAAGGACAGATCTTTGACGCGGATGACATCACCGATCTTCATCTCTCCGACATCGACCATTACCTGATCGACCAGGGATGCCGGGTATGCCATGTAGGCAACCTCGTTCAGATCCTCCTGCAGAACGCCTTCTGCGATCTTTTCATGGTTTACAAGGACAATCTCTGCAACGGAATGAACTTTCTCGTTGCTGACCAGTGCCTGGAACTCGATCGAATCGATCTGTCCGGCTACCGGGTTATAATCAACATTTTTGATCAGGACATCGTATGCGGTTCCGTCGACATCCAGCATAATCTGGCTGCCTTTGTGGTCTGTCTTCAGCAGTTTCTCGATATCTCTTTTTACCATCTTAACTGGAATGGATTCTTTCATCTCTCTGCCGAATACATTGCCGACAACGTATCCTTCTCTTCTAAGTCTTTTTGCTTTTACATCCAAACTTCTCTTTTCAGCTTTTAAAGTATTCATTTACCTTTTCCTCCAAAAATCTGATTCTTAGCAGGCTTCTTATCTTGTGAAGGGTGTTAAGTTTGCTTTGCCTTGTGGCTATGAATAAGTTTCTTGGAACAGGATGTTTGGGAACATGCAAGGAAGAATTGGTTTCTTGTTGATTCCTTTTCTTTGTTCTAGATGTAATATAATACCACAAACACGATTTGTCAACCCGGATTTTCCGATTTCACAGTTTCTTCACATTTTCAGCACGCTTCCTTATATTCCATCAGTTTCTGGCGTGCTGTGCGGTTCAGACTGCGCGGTACAGCAATCTCAATCGTCGCATAATGATCACCGTGCACGTTCGCATCTTTCATCGATACCATGCCCTTGCCGCGCAGACGGAGCTTACTGCCGGACTGTGTTCCTTCCTTGATTTTGCAGACCACATCTCCGTACAGTGTCGAGACACGCGCTTCACCGCCAAAGACTGCCGTTGTGTATGGAATCTGAATCGTCGTGTAGATGTCCATTCCGCGCCGTTCAAAGCCTTTCTTTTCTTCTACATTGACCTTCAAAATCAGATCGCCGCGGCGGCCGTTTGATCCTGTATGGCCTTTGCCGCGCAGACGGATGCTCTTTCCGCTCTCGATACCGGCCGGGATTTTAACCAGCAGCGTATTGGTCGTTCCATCCGGGTTCCGCAGGGTAATCTGTTTTTCACAGCCCGATGCCGCTTCCTCCAGGCGGATCGAAACCTCAGCGTGCAGATCGAGATCCTCTGCCGTACCGCGGCCGGAAAATGCATCCTCAAACGGATGTCTGCTGCTTCCCGAACGCGTATACCGCTCGCTTCCGAATCCACGGCTTTTGCCATGAAACATCTGATCAAAGAAATCGCCGAACATATCGTCCGCGTTTCCTTCAAAGTGAAATTCGTGATAGCCGCCGTTGTTTCCGCTTCCGCCGAACGGGTTTCCATACGCACTGCCGTACGGATTTCCACCGCCCTGCTGGCTGTACGCGCTGGCTCCCTGGTCGAACGCCGCGAATCCGAACTGATCGTACATTTTCTTCTTTTCCGGATCGCTTAAGACAGAATACGCTTCTGTCACTTCCTTAAATTTCTTTTCCGCATCCGGGTTTCCCGCATTCGTATCGGGATGATATTTTTTCGCCAGTTTCCGGTATGCACGCTTGATTTCTTTCTCGTCTGCATTCCGGCTGACGCCTAATACTTCATAATAATCTCTTTTTGTTTCCATCATCAGGCACCTCCAGTCAAGCCTTTTCCTGATTTCCCAGGCGAACAATTCCTGGCTCTTTTTGTCTGTTCTATTTGTACTATAACACGCATTTTCCGCACTGTCAATTCTTTTCACGGAAGATTCAAAATTCCTATACGAATTGAAAAACCTGCCGTGCACTGTTACAATAAGAGATATACGATTCTCACGATTTTTTATGGAGGTACTTGATTGATGCATTCCATTTTCTGGTTCCGCACCCGGCAGTGGGTGTTGAGCCGCGTTCTTCATCTGACAGAGCATAAGAAACAGACACTCCTTGCAGCACCGGATGCCGTTCTGCTGCTCCCCACGTTATTCCGGAAACGCCGGATCTCCCGGATTCTCCTGGTGACTACCCCCGGCTTTGTCCGCCGCGGAACACTGACGTCTCTGCTGGACGGCTGTAAAAAAGAAAACATTTCCGTCACCATTTTCTCCGAAATCGCCCCGGATCCGCAGATTGAGAGCGTGGAACAGGGTTTCCGTCTTTATCAGCAGATTCAGGCGCAGGCTATCCTCGCCATCGGCGGCGGATCCGTTCTTGATGCAGCAAAGCTGATCGGTGCCCGCGTCTGCTGTCCGAAAAAGACGGTTCCTGCGATGCGGGGCCTCCTGAAAATCCGTCGGAAACTTCCGCCGCTGTTTGCCGTGCCGACGACAGCCGGAACCGGTTCGGAGGCAACGGCGGCAGCTGTCATCACAGACTGTATCGACGGGAAACCATACAAATACGCCGTCAATGACCTCTGTCTGATCCCGGATACGGCAGTTCTCGATCCGCGTCTTACAATCAGCCTCCCGTCCTCTATGACCGCAGATACCGGTATGGATGCCCTGACCCATGCCATGGAAGCTTTTCTGAACCTCTTCGCCTCCCGCAGCGTGCAGAATGCCTCCATCGAGGCAGTCTGCGAAAATTTCCATGCCCTGCCCGAAGCCTGGCGTGACGGCTCCCGTCTTGCCGCACGGCAGGAAATGCTTCATGCATCGTATCTGGCCGGTTTCGCTTTTACCAACAACTTTGTCGGCTACGTCCATGCCATCGCTCACGCCGTCGGTGCACTGTACCACATTCCGCACGGAAGAGCCAACGCGGTTCTGCTGCCTGCTGTTCTGCGCGAATACGGTTCCTGCATTGCGCCTAAACTTGCCGTTCTCGCCGATGCGCTTTCTCTCGGCGGAGATACCGTTTCTGAAAAGGCTGAGCGGATGATTGCAGCTATCGAGGCTATGCGCGATTCGTTTGACATCCCATCCACTCTGCCGCACCTTTCGCCGAATGATTACACAGAAATAGCACGCCGTGCTTTAAAAGAAGCAAATCCCACCTACCCTGTTCCGCAGATCTGGGATTCTGAAAAAATCTTTTCTGTGCTCCGCCGTGTACAATCCTAAAGCCGCTGTTTTCTCGAATTTAAATTTGACAGAACGCAAAAAACATGGTAATTTATTAGAGATATCGCATAGAGGAGTGAATAAAATGAATAAAAGAACCATGAAAAAAATGGCCAAAGCGAAACAGCAGGCTGCAGAAGCTGCAAAAACAGCGGAAACCGTTGTAAAGACAGCGGCACCGGCAAAAGAAGTAAAACCAACGACTGAAAAAACCTTACATACAGAAGCAGCAGAAGGAAAAGCAGAAGCTGCAAAAGAGCCGAAAAAAGCAACCAAAAAAGAAACCGTTAAAAAAACAGTAAAAAAGGAGAACACGGAAACCATGGCAGAAGCAACCAAAACCCCACGTAAAATGACAAAAGTATCTGATACCGTTCTTGAGATCTTCGAGACAAAAGTATCTATGAAAGACCTCGAAGCAGTCATCAAAAAAGAAGTAAAAGCAAACGGATTAAAAGGCGAGATCAAAATCTACCTGAACGCAGAGCAGAGAGCCGCTTACTACACCGTAGACGGACAGGGATCTGACGATTTCAAAGTAGATCTGACCACTCTTGCTGAATAATTTTTCTGTCAGCTGATCTATCAGAACAGACCAAAAGCGGCATGTCCGAAACAAAGTCTTCCGGATTTTGTTTCGGGCATGTTTTTTGCTGTCTGTTCCCAAACCAAAAAACGACAAGGTATTTTTCTATGAAAACTGTAAACCATCTCGGAACCGACCCGATCGGAAAGCTGGTTCCCCGTATTGCTTTTCCGAGCATGCTGGCACAGTTCGTGAGTGTTCTGTACAGCATTGTAGACCGTATGTACATCGGCCACATTGCCTCTGTCGGTGATCTGGCGCTCGCTGGTGTCGGCGTCTGCGGTCCCATTCTCACCATGATCGGCGCGTTCTCCTCCCTCATCGGGGTCGGCGGCGCACCGCTGCTCGGCATCCGGCTCGGAGAGAAAAATGAAAAAGAGGCATCCCGCATCCTGGCTAATGCGTTTCTGATGCTTGTTTCCCTGTCCCTCGTTCTGACAGCCGCTGCGCTTTTTTTTACCCGCCCGATGCTGATGGCATTCGGAGCCAGCACCGTTACGTATCCTTACGCCAGAGCCTATTTTATGATCTACGTTTCCGGCTCTGTGTTTGCGCTTTTATCGACCGGCCTGAACCAGTTTGTGATCTGCCAGGGCTTTGCCAGTGAGGGAATGAAATCTGTTCTGCTAGGCGCCGTCCTGAATCTGCTGCTGGACCCTGTGTTTATCTTCGTTCTGCATCTCGGCGTGCGCGGCGCGGCAATTGCAACCGTGCTCTCCCAGATCGCAAGCTGTCTGTATATGCTGCATATTCTGTTCGGAAAGACGATTCCGATCCGCATCACCTTCGGCGGGTATTCATTTGCAATCATGAAACGCATTCTGACAGTCGGTTTTACTCCGTTTCTAATCATTGCCATCGACAATGTGATGATCATTGCGATGAACGCCGTCCTGCAGCAATATGCACCCGCCGGACAGGGAGACAGCTTCATCACCTGTGCAACGATCGTTCAGAGCTTTATGCTGATTATTACGATACCGCTCGGCGGAATCAGCGGCGGAACGCAGTCAATCCTCGCATACAATTATGGAGCTGGAAATTCCAGGCGTATTCTTGAGGCACAGAAAACCATCATCGCACTCTGTGCCGGATTTACGACCTTGATGTTCCTCGTCTCCAATGCCGCCGGAACACTGTTTGCGCAGCTTTTTACTTCCGATCCGCAGATCGTCTCGATGGTGGTCCGCGCGATTCATATTTCGACACTCTCAGTCATTCCGCTCGGCATTCAGTACGAGATTGTAGACGGCTTTACTGCAATGGGCTGCGTGCGCTATTCGTTTGCACTCTCCTTCTTCCGGAAATTCGTCTACTTTACCGCTCTGTTTCTTCTGCCGCGGTTCTTTGCACTGGAAAACATCTTCTACGTGGAACCTATTTCCGACCTGATCGGGCCGGTTGTCTCAATGATTGTTTACTGGACTTCGATTCAGAAGATTCTGAAACAGCGGGAAGAGGCGGTACGGCTGATGCACACAAAAAAAGCATAAAAAATCTCATATCAAAAAAGCTGTTCTTTTCCGCGGAGTTTTCAAAACTCTCACCAGAAAAGAACAGCTTTTTCTGCTTCTGTTAAAATGTCTTCGGCATCGGAACGGTTTCCTGTACTTTCAGACCGTATTTTGCTGCCAGCTGCAGTGCCTTCTGTTCCGTCTCCGGATTCCAGACGGCTTTCGGCGTATGGGCATCACAGCCGAAAACGGCGGTGTTTCCTTCTTCGCCGGCGATCTTCCAGAACTTCTCGTTCGGATACCATCTTTCTTCCATCAGACCAAGGAAATTGATCTCCAGCGGAATGTTTCTCTTTTTCACCTCACGGCAGAGTCTCCGGTATTCCCGGTCGAACACTGCTTCGTCGCCGTTGAATAAAAAGAGATCCGGGTGTGCCAGATACAGGTATTTTCCGGTATCGATGCCTGCCAGGCACTGGTCCACATACTGTTTCAGGTAGCTTCCGTCTGTTGTTCCATGGCCGCTGTAGAGAATCTTTTCGATCTCATTTCCCAGGCTGTGCTGGCCAAGCACAAAGTACTCAAACGGATAGTCCGACAAAAAATCAATCAGCTGATCCCAGAATCTCGGGAAATACTCTGTTTCGAGTCCGAGATGGATTTCAATATCCTTGTCATACTCTTTTTTCAATGCCAGCACGGTGTCTACATAGCCTTCCACCTGATCGAGCCGCATCCGCATGCCGGAATCGTAGCCGTCCGGGAACGGATAAGGCGAATGGTCGGAAAAACCGAGAATTTTAAGGCCGCCCTCAATCGCGCGCTCCACATACTCCCGCTCCGTTCCGTCCGCATGGCGGCACCGCCATGTATGGGTATGGTAATTTGCAATCATGATCTGTAACCTTCTTTATTTTGTATCTTATTCTGCTGCTTCTTTGGAGATATCCGTTCCAAAATATTTTTCCGAAAGCTCTGTCAGTGTTCCGTCTTCTGCGAGCTCGCCAAGTGCTTTGTTGACTGCCTCAAGCAGCGTCTTGGTCTCATCGCCTTTTTTCATCGGAATACCGACTTTTGTGGATTCCGGATCGAGACATGCAATTTTGATCTCTGCATCCGGGTGTGCTTTCATATAATCGTAATACGTTACCTCTGCGTTCAGAGTTGCATCGATACGGCCGCTTAAGAGAAGCTCGAAAGTCTGCTCCAGATCGTCAACACCGGTAACGGCTGCGCCATATTTCTCGGCAACTTCTGCATACGTACTGGAAATGGTGTTCGCAGTGCTCTTTCCGTCGAGATCCTCCATGGACTGGATTTCATCGTTAGCAGAGTTTACGATAACAGCGGTGCGGTTGTATGCGTATGGATCGGAAAAGCTGTATTTCTCAGCGCGCTCCTCTGTGATATCTACGCCGTTTACCATGATATCGTACCGGCCGGAATCGATTCCTGCAAGAAGGCCGTCCCACTCACCCTCTACAAAGGTTGCTTTCACGCCGAGTTTCTCTGCGATCTGCTGTGCCACTTCTACGTCATAGCCGACCAGGTTGTCGTCCTCATCGTGATACGTCCACGGTGCCCAGGTTCCTTCCATTGCCACAACGATCTCACCCTTGCTCTGGATCTGCTCTAAAAGATCCCCAGACGCACTTGCAGAAGATGCTGATGAAGAGGAAGAAGCACTTCTGTTATCTGCCGTGCTGTTTCCGCATCCGGTCAGTAAAAAGGATGATGTCAGGATACCTGCCAGAAATACTGCTGCCATTTTCTTTTTCATAATATTCGCCACTCCTTTTTTGTTTTGTTCTGGAAGAAGCTGCCTTTGCTTCTTCTGTTTTCTTTATTGCAAACTGTCCGGATTCCGTGCTCCGGGCAGGATTTGCCGCTTTGCGGGATACCTTACTCGTAATGCTGTTCAATATTCTGCAAAAATGTTCTCGTCCGCTCTTCCCGCGGATTTGCGAAAAATTCCTTCGACGGACCTTCCTCAACGACAACGCCGTTTTCCATAAAGACAACTTTGTTCGAAACGTTTCTTGCAAAGCCCATCTCATGCGTGACAACGAGCATTGTCATTCCCTCTTTGGCAAGCTGGCGCATAACACCAAGCACCTCGCCGGTCAGCTCCGGGTCGAGTGCTGAGGTTGGCTCATCAAAATAGATAATTTCCGGATCGGTTGCCAGTGCACGGGCGATTGCCACCCTCTGCTGCTGTCCGCCGGAAAGCTGATGCGGATAGTAGTCCGCACGGTCCAGCATGCCTACTTTTTCAAGCGCTGCACGCGCTTTTTCCTCCGCCCTGGTTTTTGGCATTTTTCTGCCGATGATCAGGCCCTCGGTTACGTTATGAAGGGCTGTTTTGTTCAGGAACAGGTTATAGTTCTGAAATACAAATGCGGTTTTCTGACGGATCGCCGCGATATCTTTTTTGCTGATGTTGTGGAACGGATATTCTTTCCCGTCAAAAATCAGGCTGCCGCCGTCCGCATGCTCCAGAAAGTTGACACAGCGCAGCATCGTCGTTTTTCCCGAACCGCTCGGACCGAGGATTGCAACAACATCGCCCTGGTTTACTTTTAAATCTACACCTTTTAACACTTCCAGGCTGCCGAACGCTTTCTTTAATCCTTTGATTTCCAGCATGGCTTATTCCCCTTTTTTCTGATATGTACTCAGTTTCTTCTCTCCGATTCCCTGCAGCTTCGTGAGCACGGTGGAGAACAGCAGGTAGATCAGTCCTACTTCAATATACAGTGCCAGCGGTTCATGGGTGCGCGCTACAATCCGCTGCGTTACCATAAACATCTCCGTTACGGTGATATTTGCGGCAAGGGAAGTATCCTTTACCATGGCGATCAGAGAGTTGGAAAGCGGCGGGAACGCGGTGCGCATCGCCTGCGGAAGGATAATTCTCCGCATGATCTGCAGATACGACATGCCGACACAGTAGCCGGCTTCGAGCTGGCCTGCCGGAACGGCTTCCAGGGCCGCACGCATCGTCTCGGCACTGTAGGCGCCCTCATTCAGGGAAAAGACGAGAACTGCCGCCGGAAACGGATCGATCAGAATACCGGCGCGCGGAAGTCCGTAAAACACAACGAAAAGCTGGACCAGAAGCGGGGTTCCGCGGAAAATCCAGATATAGAAACGTGCAATCTGACGAAGGCCTTTGATGTTTGCAAACTGTACCATAGCCATTGCCGTCGCAATTACAAGTGCAATGGAAAACGAGATTACAGTAAGCGGAATCGTCACCTTAAGGCCCGGCAGAAAGATTTTCCAAAAAGAATCCAGAAGAATATTCCATAATCTTTCGCTCATTTCGATATATCCCCCTTTTTTACATTTTCCTAGATAGGATAACACTTCAAGTCCGCTTCAAGTCAAGTGTTTTTTCATATACCCCTCCCCCGCATGCAAGAATCCCCGGGAAACACGTTTTTCAACGGCCCCGGGGACTCTTATTTATGATTGGTTTTAAGAGGAAGGATCTTGTCTTTTTTTATGGTATGATGTTATTTACTGCTTAGTCCTGTGTCACATTAAATGCTCTTGCACCAGGGTATACAGCGGCCGTTCCAAGTTCTTCTTCGATTCGGAGAAGCTGGTTGTATTTTGCAACACGCTCGGTACGGCTCGGTGCACCGGTCTTGATCTGGCAGGTGTTCAGGGCAACCGCCAGGTCTGCGATGGTGGTATCCTCGGTCTCACCGGAACGGTGGGAGGAAATTGCGGTGTAGCCTGCTTTGTGAGCCATTTTGATTGCCTCAAGGGTCTCAGATACAGAACCGATCTGGTTCAGTTTGATCAGGATGGAATTTCCGCAGCCAAGGGAGATACCTTTTGCCAGACGCTCAGTATTGGTTACAAACAGGTCGTCACCGACAAGCTGTACTTTTCCGCCAAGCTCTGCGGTCAGCTCTTTCCAGCCTTCCCAGTCTTCTTCATCCAGAGCATCCTCGATGGAGATGATCGGGTATTTCTCTACCAGTGCTTTCCAGTGAGCGATCAGCTCTTTGGAAGTAAATACAGTGCCGGCTTTCGGCAGTTTGTATTCCCCCTTGGTACCTGTCTTCCACTCGGAGGAAGCAGCATCCATCGCGATCTTGAAGTCTCTGCCTGGCTCATAGCCTGCTTTTTTCACTGCCTCAAGAATGGTCTCGATGGCTTCTTCATCGGATTTCAGAGCCGGTGCAAAACCGCCTTCATCTCCAACCGATGTTGCCAGTCCGCGCTCTTTTAAGATGGCAGCCAGTGCATGGAAGACCTCAGCGCACCATCTTAAGCACTCTTTGAAAGAAGATGCTCCAACCGGCATGATCATGAACTCCTGTACATCCAGGCCGGAAGAAAGTGCGTGACATCCGCCGTTGATGATGTTCATCATCGGAACCGGCAGACGATTTCCGGAAACGCCGCCGAAGAAGCGGTACAGCGGAATCTCAAGTGCGTTTGCTGCTGCTCTTGCGCAGGCAATGGATACAGCCAGAATGGCATTTGCACCCAGGCGGGATTTATCTTTTGTTCCGTCCGCATCGATCATAGCTTTATCTACAGCGTAGGTATCGGATGCATCCATACCTTTTAAGGTATCGTTGATGACGGTGTTGATGTTTTCTACTGCTTTCTGCACACCTTTTCCAAGGTATCTTGCTTTATCTCCATCTCGTAATTCCAGTGCCTCAAACTCACCGGTAGATGCGCCGCTTGGTGCCATGCCGCGTCCTACAACGCCTCCTGCAAGAACAACCTCAGCTTCTACGGTTGGGTTTCCTCTGGAATCCAGAATTTCTCTTCCTTTTACTTCCTCAATTTTCAGGCTCTTCACTTTTCGTGTGCTCCTTTCTCGTTTGTTTCTGGAGTTTCCCGCCTGCGAAGTGTCCAGGATCCGCAGACGGGAGATAACAATGATTGATTCACTTTGGTTAGCCTTTACTAACTATAATTCATTATAACTAATTTTTTAAAAATTGCAAGTGGGTAAAGTGATACTTTTTCTCAGAAATGCAAAAAGTTTTTCTGTTCTTATTTTTCCTGTTTAAATGCCTCTTCCAGCGTATGCCATCCAAGCACTGCACATTTCACTCTTGCCGGCATGTGGGAGATGTCTTTCAGCGCACCAGCCTCCTCGAGTTCGTCAATCTCCTCGTCGGATGCTTCTCCTTTGATCATGCGCAGAAACAGATTTCCTAGGCGCAGTGCCTCGTCCTTCGTCTTTCCGATGATCATGCCGAGCATAATGTCCGCCGATGCCTGCGAAATCGCACAGCCGTCGCCCACGAACGCACCGTCCGTGATCACATCGCCGTCGACTTTTAATTTCAGCCAGATATCATCGCCGCAGCTTGGGTTGACGCCCTCGAGTACGATGTCCGCATCCGGCAGATCATGCTTGAATTCCGGACGCAGATTGTGCTCCGTCAAAATTTCGTTATAAAATCCTCTACTCTCCATAGCCCATTCTCCTTCTGATTGTGGATACACTTTCGATCAGTGCATCAATCTCTTCCGGTGTATTATAAAACATCATGCTGGCTCTTGTCGAGCTTCGGACGCCAAGATATTCCAGAAGCGGCTGTGCACAGTGGTAGCCTGCCCGCACATCGATGCCGTCAGAAGAAAGAATTTCGCTCACATCGTGCGGATGCACGCCGTCAATCGTAAACGAAACGATGCCCGTGTGATTGGCCGGATCTTTGGAACCGAGGATATGAACGTACGGCAGCGCGCCGAGTCCTTCCATAGCACGTTGCGTCAGTTCCAGCTCTTTTTTCTGGATATAATCAAATCCTTTTTCCTGCAGATACCGGATCGCTGCGGCCAGCCCCACCGCACCGGCTGCATTTACCGTTCCCGCCTCAAATTTCTGCGGAACCGGTGCAAAAACGGCTCCGTCGCGGTGAACGGAATCGATCATCTCGCCTCCGGTTAAAAACGGCGGCATTTTTTCCAGCAGTTCCCGTTTTCCATACAGACAGCCGATTCCCATCGGGCCCATCAGCTTATGGCCGGAAAAGGCGAGAAAATCTGCATCCAGCGCCTGTACGTCGACCGGCATATGCGGAACGCTCTGGGCGCCGTCCACAACGACAACGGCTCCCACGCGGTGCGCCATCTCCGTGATTTTCTGGAGCGGATTCACGCAGCCGAGCACATTCGATACCTGCGCAACAGCCACAAGACGTGTTCTCTCATTAATGCCCTTTTGGAGCTCCTCATCGGTCAGCTCGCCCTCACTGGTACATTCCAGATAATAGAGCTTCGCCCCAGTCATACGCGACACCATCTGCCACGGAAGCAGATTGCTGTGATGCTCCATGATTGTTACAGCGATCTCGTCGCCTTCCTTTAAAAAGTTCAGGCCATAGCTGTATGCCACAAGGTTCAGGCTTTCCGTTGTATTCCGGGTAAAAATAATCTCCTCCGGCTCTTCTGCATGAATAAACTCCTGTACGGTCTTCCTTGCCTCCTGATAGCTCTCCGTCGCCTCCAGGCTTAAAGGATAGAAGCCTCGCAGAGGATTTGCATTTTTCTGTTCGTAAAATTCCTGTACTGCAGCAAGAACGCATGACGGGCGCTGTGCCGTCGCCGCGTTGTCCAGATAGATCGTGTCCATTTGCTGCAGAAGCGGGAAATTTTTTCTGATGTTATCTGTTGTCACGGTCAAGCACCTCCGCAAGCTGTGTTTTTACTTTCTGTTCGATGTCCGCATCGCCGATCTTCTGGATTTTTGCTTCCAGTTTCGCCCGCGCTATCGTATTTTCTGCCTGTGTACGGTCCATGCCGCGCGCACCGAAGTAAAACAGTGTCTCTTCATCGAGTTCTCCGATTGCCGCGCCGTGGCTTCCCTGTACGTTTTCCTCTGCACAGAGGATCACAGGAATCGTCTTGTTGACTACATCATCGCCGAGCAGCAATACCTGTTCTGTCTCTGCTCCGACGGAATCTGCCGAACCGCGCACAAAGTCGATTGTGCCGCGGAAGATCTTTTCCGCCGCATCCATCAGCGTTCCGTCTGCCTGGATCGTGCTCTTGGTTACTTTTCCGAAGTGGCGCACATTCAGATTGACATCAAATTTCTGCTGATTCTGCAGAAGATAGCCGATTTCTGCCTGCAGTGATGCATGATCCTTCTGCAGTTCGGTCCAGATACCGTCATAGACATCGCCTTTTCCGACAACAACCTGTAAAAGATCCAGTGCACCATTTTCCTCGCAGATGCATCCGACATCATTTAAAAGCTCCTGTCCCTCACCGCGCATCATCACCTGCACGAGCCGGATGCGGCTGTTTTTTTTCGCGTAAAGTTCTGTCCGCACCGCGAGCTGTCCCGCTGCCTGTGCCGGTTCAAATACCTCGAAAACGGTAAGGGAAGCTCCCTCTTCTGCCGCCGCGCGGATCTTTCCGGATGAAACCTTCTCTTTTCCCTGTCCGATGGAAAGCGTGACCTGTTTCGTCTGCCCCTCCTTTGCAGAGACACTCCAGTTTTTCGTCTGCTCCGGTGCAAAAAGGACATCCGTCTCTTTTCCTGCCCCGGTATTCATAGCTTCCGGAAAACCCGTTATCTCATCATCCGCAGACAGCTCTTCCGCGCAGATTTCACACGGCGCACCCGCCGCCCATTTTACTTTTGTATCATTTAATCCCAGCCAGTACCATGTTTTCGATGGAAGCTGGTTGATTTTCATGCTGTTCTGTTCTTCCATGTGTCTGGCCTCCTTATCCAATGCTGCCCTTCATCTCGAGGCGGATCAGATTGTTCATCTCCACCGCGTACTCCAGCGGCAGTTCTTTTGAAACATCATCCGCGAATCCGCTGACGATGCACGCTCTCGCATCCTCTTCCGTCATGCCGCGCGACATCAGATAAAAGACGGCTTCATCGCTGATGCTTCCGATCTGTGCTTCATGGCCGATGTTCGCATCTTTTGTACGGATATCCATCGCCGGAATCGTGTCCGACCGGGAGATATCATCGAGCATCAGAGACTGGCAGGAAACGGCTGATTTCGTGTTCTTTGCCGCTTTTGTTGCAGAGACTGACGAACGGAAGGTGCTGATGCCGCCGTCCTTCGAGATCGATTTCGTGTTAATATAGGAACTCGTATCCGGCGCGCTGTGGACAACCTTCGCTCCGGTATCGAGATTCTGGCCCTTACCGGCGAACGTGATGCCGGTAAATTCCATCTTTGCGCCTCTTCCTTTCAGCACGCTCATCGGGTACAGGTAGGAAACGTGGGAGCCGAATGAACCGGAAACCCACTCGATTTTTCCGCCCTCCTCGACCTGCGCGCGCTTCGTGTTCAGGTTGTACATATTCTTCGACCAGTTTTCAATCGTAGAATAACGGAGTCTTGCATTCTTTCCGACAAACAGCTCCACACATCCGGCATGGAGGTTGGCCACATTGTATTTCGGTGCGGAACAGCCCTCGATAAAGTGAAGGTCCGCGTCCTCATCGACAATAATCAGCGTATGCTCGAACTGGCCTGCGCCCGGCGCATTCAGACGGAAATACGACTGCAGCGGGATTTCCACGGAAACCCCCTTCGGCACATAGACAAACGAACCGCCGGACCAGACGGCTCCGTGCAGTGCGGCAAATTTGTGGTCGGTCGGTTTCACCAGTTTCATAAAGTGTTTCCGCACCATATCCGCGTACTCACCATGCAGCGCACTCTCCATATCGGTATAGACAACACCCTGCGCCGCAACTTCCGCGCGGACGTTGTGATAGACCAGCTCCGAATCATACTGTGCGCCCACGCCGGCGAGTGATTTCCGCTCTGCCTGCGGGATGCCGAGACGCTCAAACGTATTTTTGATGTCATCCGGCACATCGGACCACTTTGCTTTCATTTTCGTATTCGGGCGGACATACGTTACGATGTCATCCATGTTCAGACCCTCAATCGACGGACCCCAATCCGGAATCGGCATCTGGTTGTAGATCTGTAAAGAATGCAGACGGAACAACTGCATCCAGGCAGGGTCTTTCTTCTCATCCGAAATTTTCTGTACAATTTCCGGCGTCAGGCCGGCTTTTACTTTATAGGCATCCTTTTCATCGTCTTTGAAATCATAGATGCTTCGGTCAATATCCTCTACATAACTTTTTTCTCTCACAGCGTTTTCATCCTTTCTGTACCTTCGGTTTTACGCCAGTGACTTTTCGTATTTTCCAAATCCGTCCCGGTTGATCTCCTCTACAAGAGATGCATCGCCGGTTTTGACGATTTCACCTTCCACCATGATGTGGGTCTGATCCACCATCAGTGATTCCAGAATCTTCGTGCTGTGCGTGATGATCAGAAGACTTCCTCCGCATTTTCTGCGGTATGCCTCAATTCCGGCAGAAACGGTGCGGACCGCATCGACATCCAGGCCGGAGTCGGTCTCATCGAGAATGGTAAGGGACGGCTCGAGCATCAGAAGCTGCAAGATCTCGGCTTTCTTTTTCTCACCGCCGGAAAATCCGACATTCAGATCACGGTCTGCATACGACGGATCCATCTGCAGAACTTCCATTGCTTTTTCCAGTTCTTTCCGGAACTCAAACAGACGCATCCGTTTGCCGGTTTTTAACTCGACGGCGCTGCGGATAAAAGAGCTTAAGGTTACGCCAGGCACCTCAAGCGGATTCTGAAACGAGAGAAACAGTCCCATTTTGGCGCGTTCATTGACCGGCTCTTCTGTGATGTTCTTTCCCTGGAACCAGATTTCGCCGCGTGTCACGTTATATTTCGGATTGCCGAGCAGCGTATTGCCAAGCGTCGACTTTCCGGTACCATTCGGTCCAAGCAGCACATGCGTCTCCCCTTTTCCAATCGTAAGATTGACGCCGTGCAGGATCTCTTTTTCTTCTACATTTACCGTTAAATCTTTCACTGTTAAAAGATTTTTTCCCATATTGATATCCTCCTTATTTTGCTTCGAGGTTAAAATCTCTGTTTTCGCCTCCGATTGTAGACCTTTTTTCCGAGTATTTCAATCGGATTTATATATTTGAAAAATTTTATCAAAAAACGCACCTGCCGCCGGATCTTTTTTTCCGCACGACAGGCGCGTTTTCTATCAACATTGTTTCAGCCGATTCCGCCCAGCACGATTCCGAGAATCAGAACCAGCACACAGATCGGCACGTAGATATATTTGCAGATCGGATAATACAGATCCGTGAATTTGCTGCTTCTTCCCTTGTCTACCTGGGACTGCACATACTTCTTTCCGCAGATCCAGAAGAACATGACTCCGGCAAGGCCGGCGCCGAGCGGGCAGATGTAGATCGACAGAACATCCATCCACTGGGATACAATGCCCTGGATCAGAAGAGATACGACCACACCGATAACCCCGATCACACCGCAGGCTGCTACTCTTCCGAGATGAAATTTTTCCTGTACCGTTGCAATCGGTGCTTCGTACAGGTTAATCAGAGAGGTAAGGCCGGCAAAAAAGACAGCGACAAAGAAAACGATTGCGATCAGCGCGCCACCCGGCATAGACTTTATCAAATTCGGAAGGAAAATGAACAGAAGTCCAGGTCCTCCTGTATTTAACTGTGCTCCCGTAGTTGCCATCGCCGGGATAATAACCAGCGCAGCAAGCATAGCAGCGAGCGTATCAAAAAATGCTACTCTTCCGGCGGCGGCCGGAATATTTTCTCCATCTGACAAATAGGAACCATAGATCAGTGTTCCGTTTCCGGCTACAGACAGGGAAAAGAATGCCTGACCAAGTGCAAAAATCCAGGTCTTCGGATCTGCAAGTGCTTTTGGTTCCACACGGAAAATATAACGGTATCCATCCGCTGCACCGGGCTGAAAGGCAACATAGATACCAAGTGCAACAAACAGGAGAAAGAAAACAGGCATCAGCACCTTATTGACCTTCTCAATTCCCTTACCAACACCAAATGCCAGAATGACCATCGCAACCACAAGAGCTACGATCTGCCAGAAATTGTTTCCAAACGCAGATGCCATGGATTCAAACGCTCCGGCAAAATCCTCTACGCTCACAGCTGACAGTGTCTTTCCAGTAAAGGTTCCGATCATGTACCTGAAAATCCACCCCATGACAACCGTATAACCGATCGCCATTGCCAGGGAACCCAGCACCGGAATCAGACCAAGCGCCTCTCCGGCTTTTCGTTTTCCTTTCGTTTCACATGCAAAACCGAACGCATCAACCGGACCGGATCTTGTGGCACGGCCAAAACTCATCTCCCCGCTCACACCGGTAAAGCCGATCAGTGCAACGAACAGGAAATACGGAATCAGAAAGGAACCTCCTCCGTACAAGGAAACCCGGGTAGGGAACATCCAGATGTTGCCCATTCCAACTGCAGAACCGATGCAGGCCAGGATAAATCCCCACCGACTGTTAAATGACTCTCTCTTTTTCATACTGCTCTCCCTTTTTCTTACTTTTTCTGAAGATATCATGGCCAAAGTACCTTTTGACTCCAACATCTTCTGAATATTTTAGCATAAGCTATTGGGAAAAGCTATAGCATTTCTCATCTTCCTGCAACTTCACTTTATATTTTATGCTTTTTCCGCCTTGCTGCTGCCATTCCCGCGGAGAACATCCGCAGTGGCGTTTGAAATAGCGGCTGAAATGAGACAGATTGGAAAAACCGCAGATTTCCGCGGTCTGTCCGATGGAAAGTGCCTGATTTGTCAAAAGATTTTTCGCCTTGTCGAGCCGTACTTCAATCAGATCGCTGTGCGGGGTGCTGCTGAAAAACTGTTTGTAATAAGAATAAAACTGACTTTTTTCCATATTGGCCATCTGGCAAAGCTTTTCTGTCGTCCAGTCTTTCTCATAATGGCTCAACATCTTAAGGCGCAGCTCCTGGAATTCCTGATACAGTCCGGCCGGCTCCTCTGCCGCTTTCTGGTACAGCCGCATACCGCGCGATGCCGTAATCATCATCTGACGAACCAGTGCTTCCTCATATTCCACTGCGTATGGATCTTTCACAATGTATTCCCTCTGCAAAAGGCGAATCAGCTCATCAATTGCTTCCGTGTTCTGTGGATAAAAAACAGCATTCTGCGGAATTCCATACGTTTCACCCAGATTCTCACCGCACCAGAAATGGACATAGCTGTTGCGAAACTTCTGAACAGCCTGATAATGCTGCTCGTGATCCGGCGTGTAAAAAAGGCAGGCATTTTCCTGTGCAATGAAAAACGCAGTTCTGTCATACACCTTCATCGGCGTTTTAAACAGTAGAAACAGATAGTCCCCGCTGCCCTCCGGCCGATATATCGTCTCATAATCGGCGTTGGATCTATTATATTCACAAATATGAACTGAAAATTCCATTCTTCTCGTTTCCCCTTTTCTTTTCTTCTCCCTATTTTACCGCAAAACCGGAAAAAAAGTCAAATTTGCCGGACAAAAATCTCTGGTTTTTTTCTATCTTCCTGTTAAAATTGAAACTATCCAAAGCGAAAGCGAAACGGTGGAATAAAATCATAGACACGCCGGTGATCCTTTGTTTTTCTGGATCGTGTCTGAAAACGAACATTTCTTTTAACAGGAGGATTTTTAAGTATGAAAAAAGCAGAGATTATCATTGACAAATATTTTCTCACCGGAAAAGTTGACAAACGAATCTTCGGTTCCTTTATCGAGCACCTGGGACGCGCCGTTTACGAAGGCATCTATCAGGAAGGAAGTGCTCTCTCCGACGAGCAGGGCTTCCGAAAAGATACCCTGGATCTTGTCAAAGAGCTTCAGGTACCGATCGTCCGTTACCCGGGCGGAAACTTTGTCTCGGGCTATCACTGGGAAGACAGCGTAGGTCCGAAAGACAAACGGCCTGCAAAACCGGATCTTGCCTGGGGCGTGATTGAGACAAACGAATTCGGTCTGAATGAGTTTGCGGACTGGTCGAAAAAAGCCGGCAGTGATATTATGATGGCCGTTAACCTCGGAACCCGCGGACCGGAGGATGCCAAAAATGTGCTGGAGTACTGCAACTTCAAGGGCGGCACCTACTACAGTGATCTGAGAAAATCCCACGGTTACAAAGATCCACACAACATCAAACTCTGGTGCCTCGGCAACGAGATGGACGGACCGTGGCAGATGGGACATAAGACCGCTTCTGAGTACGGACGTATTGCAGCAGAGACTTCCCGTCTGATGAAATTCATGGATCCGACGATTGAAACTGTTGCCTGCGGAAGCTCCAATCTTACGATGCCAACCTTCGGTTCCTGGGAATATACGGTTCTGGACGAATGCTATGATGAGGTGGATTACCTTTCTTTACACCAGTACTACGGAAATTATGCAAATGATACTGTCGATTTCCTGGCAAGCTCCAAGGGCATGGATGATTTCATCTCCGGTGTAGTTGCGATCTGTGATGCAGTCAAAGCGAAAAAACACGGCAAAAAGCAGATTAACCTTTCCTTCGATGAGTGGAACGTATGGTATCACAGCAATGAGCAGGATCAGAAGCTGGAGAAATGGGTACGCGCACCGCATCAGCTTGAGGATGTTTACAACTTTGAGGATGCACTTCTCGTCGGAAGCATGCTGATCACACTCCTGCGCCACGCAGACCGTGTCAAGATTGCCTGCCTCGCACAGCTTGTCAACGTTATCGCTCCGATCATGACATCCGATACCGGTGCATGGCGTCAGACGATCTTCTATCCATACATGCATGCAAGCGTATACGGCCGCGGAACCGTCTTAAATACACAGGTTCTGACACCGGTTTACGAGAGCAAAACGTACGGCGAAGCTCCGTATCTCGATTCTGTCTGCATCTGGGATGAGGAAAACGATGCACTGACCATTTTTGCAGTCAACAAGAGCCTGGATGAGGATATGGAGGTTTCCTGCGATCTGCGTCAGTTCGAAGGATGTCGTCTGGCTGAGCACATCGTGCTGACAAACGACGATATGAAAGCGGTCAACACCGAAGCAGATCCGAACCACGTTGCTCCGACCCATTCCGATGCTACCAAACTGGAGAATGGAAAAATGCACACCGTTCTTGGAAAACACAGCTGGAATGTGATCCGTCTTACAAAATAATGGAACCGTATAAGGTATGGCCTGAAAAACAGAACATCTGAATTTTTCATCCAAACATATGCATAAAGGAGTTTTATTTTATGGCACAGGCATATTTATTTGTTCATTTTCGGGAAAAAACAACACCGGACGGCGAACAGGTTTATTTCGGCATAAGCCGCGATGGTTTCCACTGGGAAGCTGTCAACGACGGCGTTCCGGGTGCCGGCCAGGGATATGTGCCGTTTGTTGCAGACAGCCTTGCTTCCGGAAAATTTGTTCGTTCTGATGCTTCCTTCTCGTTCCCATACGGCTACAAGCATGGAACGATTCTTCCGATTACAGAGGAGGATTACGAGCGGATCAAAAACCAGGACTGGTCAGATCACGGATATCAGTAAAATCGCTGTCCGCCTGATGGGATTTTCATACAAAAAGAACTGCGGCAGGCTTCCTTTTGGGGAAGTTCCTGCCGCAGTTCTTTTTCGCTTTTCTTTTCCGACAAAACCCATCCGCTTCCTTTTTGTTCTGGCGGACAGTACCTTTTCTGCAGATTGGTAAATGTATCGTTTTGATGGTGTCTGAATTTTTCTTTATCTCTGTGCCTGTGCAGCGGTTCTTGCATGGAACATGCGGAAGACGCCGGTCTGCTCGATCAACTTCGTCAGGCTATAGAAAATGATGGAATCGATCGGCCACATAATCAGGTTCTTTAAGGCACGTGCCGGAAGAAGCACCATGATTCCTTTTCCATACAGCATGCTGATCCACAGGGTGTTCAGCAGTACGTTGACAGTCAGCATAACGATGAACTTGGCTGCAAGCACACGTTTGATGGTCAGTTTTTTGCGATAGTAGAAGCATCCATACATAAAAGATGCCAGCATCGCATTAAAGGTGAATCCGAAGAAGAACGGGCCGCTCGGTTTCAGGAAGTATTTTACGACATCAAGAATGCCGGAGAAAAGACATCCTGTCACTGGTCCGAACAGGTAATCGACAAGGCGGTTCGGGATTCCAGAAAATCCGATGCGGACATAAGGTCCGATATCAATCGATGCTACCTGGTTCAGAATCATCGCCAGCGCTGCGAACATGGCACAGGCTGCGAGGGTTGTGACTGCTTTCAGCTCTTTTGCTGACTGCAGAAACATGTTTTTTGTTTCTTTTGCTGTTTCATTTGCATTTTTCTGCATAAAAAAATTACCTCCTTTACAGATATCTGACTACAATAGGAGATAATCTCTTGTCTCTATCTTCTGTTGCAGCGAGATGCAATTCATATACCGCAAGATTTTCTCTTTTCGTCTCCCTGGCTACTCTCTATCCTGGGAGCACTTTACGCATATGAACTTACTCTGCAGTTGTTTTTGTCCTGCTCATTATATAGTAAAATCCCCTTGATTTCAAGAGGATTTTACATTTTTTTCTAATTTTTTACGATCAAATATCAGCCCTGCATTTTACGGTCTTTCCGGTGATAAAACGGAGACAAACGCAAACTTTTTATCCAGCAGTTTTCCCATCAGCACAATGCCTTTTCCCATCGTAAAAGCAGCTGCTACCGTTCCGATTCCAAGACCTTCGATTCTTCCAAGTCCGAAGAAGGTGAACAATGCGGCTGTTGTCTGGGCTGTTGATCCAGAAAAGGGACAGTTGGGAGTTGGTCAGTGATCGGGTGACGGGTGGTCGTCAGCAATCGGTCACTGGATCAACTGGGTTGCCCTTTGACAACAAGATCTTTCTTCTTTTATTTTCGGATCTGTCCCGTTCCGTATACGATATTTTTAATCGATGTCAGCGCCAGCAGTCCCATCGGGCCTCTGGCGTGGAGTTTTTGGGTGCTGATTCCGATTTCGGCGCCGTAGCCGAATTCGAAGCCGTCGGTGAAGCGGGTGGAGGCGTTGACGTAGACTACAGCTGCATCGATTTCGTCCAGGAATTTCTGGGCGTGGGTGTAGTTGTTGGTGATGATTGCTTCGGAGTGTTTTGTGTTGTAGTGGTTGATGTGTGCAATCGCTTCGTCGATGGAAGAGACGGTTTTGATGGACACGATGTAGTCGAGATACTCTTTTCCCCAGTCCTCTTCTGTCGCTTCTTCTGCTTCCGGCATGTATTCTCTTGCCTTTTCGTCTGCGCGCATTTCCACATGTTTTTCTTTTAATCGTTCCTCCAGAACCGGGAGCAGTTTTTCACGTACATTTTCGTGTACCACAATCGATTCACATGCATTACATACGCCAACGCGCTGTGTTTTTGCGTTCAGAATAATATCCACTGCCATGGAAAGATCGGCTGTCTCATCCACGTAGATATGACAGTTTCCGGTTCCCGTCTCAATGACAGGAATCGTGCTGTTTTCCACGACAGCGCGGATCAGTCCGGCGCCGCCGCGTGGGATCAGGACATCGACATAGCGGTTCATCTTCATAAACTGCGCCGTCGTCTCGCGGGAGGTATCTTCGATCAGAAGCAGGGCGTCTTCCGGCACCTGCTCCTCTTTCAGTGTTTTCCGAAGAGAGGCAACAATCGCCGTATTCGAGTGGATTGCATCGCTTCCGCCTTTTAAAATCACGACATTTCCCGTTTTGAAGCAGAGTGCAAATGCATCCGCCGTCACATTTGGGCGTGCCTCGTAGATGATGCCGACAACACCGAGCGGAACACGTTTCTGTCCGATCAGAAGACCGTTCGGGCGTTTTTTCATTCCCAGCACTTCCCCGATTGGGTCGTCCAGTTCGGATACCTGACACATGCCTTCTGCCATTGCTTCAATCCGGCTTTTGTCCAGAAAGAGCCGGTCCAGAAGTCCCTGAGACATGCCTTTTTCTTTTCCATGCTCCATATCCAGCGCATTGGCCGCGATAATCGTTTCGGCGTCTGCCACAAGGTTTTCCGCTGCTTTTTTCAGCACACGGTTTTTCTTCTCCGTCTCCATGATTCGAAGCACAGGCTCCGCCTGGCGGGCTCTCGTTCCGATTTCTTCCAGCTTCATCATACTCGTCTCCTCCTCGTGTTGTCTTATCGTAATTGGCTTAACGGTAAATCTTCTGCTCTGTCACCAGCATCTGCGGCAGAACATCCGTCTCTTCAAACGGCACCGCATCAAACAGCTGAAACTCAAACGCCGCTGCAACCGTTGTAAACCCTGGATGTGCGGCAAGAAAGCGGTCATAAAATCCTTTTCCATATCCTACTCTGTGGCGCGCCGGATCAAAGGCCACACCGGGTACCAGCAGAAAGCCCTCTTCCCGCGTGCAGACCTTTCCGCCGTCCGGCTCCATAATGCCAAAATAGCCGGATTTCAGCGTGGAGAAATCTTTGATCTCATAATAAACCATATCATCGCCTTCCACGCGCGGCACAGCGACCGTCTTTCCCATTTGCAGGGCCTTCTCGATCAGATCCCGTGTCATGACTTCTTTTTTGAAGTCCATATACGCAAAAAAGCAGTCCGCATCCAGAAACTCCGGCAGAGCCGTGATTTTTTCATAAATCATACGGCTCTTTTCCTGAATTTCTTCCTGTGTGGCTGCTCTTCTTCGGGCAAAAACTTCTTTTCTAATGTTTCCTTTTGCTTCCATAGCGCTCCCCCAGATTTACGATTGTTCCGTCTTTCTCCTGCACATCAATATTGTCGAGCTGGGTACGGAGGTTCATTTTCACGGCTGCAATATATTCTCTCCGCAGCTTCTGCTGCTCTTCTTTCTCCGCCGGTGTCAGCCCCTCTGCTTTCGCCTTGCGGGCAAGTTCGTTGATTCTCTGTATATTAATTTCCATTTTCTGTATTTTTCTCCTTTGTTTCAACTCACAGTCGGTATTTTCACAGAGTCTGACATGTCGAAAATAGTTCGACTGTGACTCGCCTCATGTCAGTGGAGGATACCGATTTCTCTCCGCCTGCCACTACCGTTATGTTTCTTTTAACAATTCATCCCACCGCTTTAGAAGCGAGGGACTTGCTTGATTCGGTTAAATGACCGGATTTTCTTTTTATCTTACCGCAAAACACAGGATCTGTCCAGCCGATCTGAGAAAAATCCTGAAATCCAGCTTTATCACCGGATTTCAGTCTCATCTGCATAATTATCTAAAACAATCAGAACCCATGTTTTTCCAAGATTCAGTTTAATCTCCTCTCCATTGCTGTCCCGGTACTTTGTGACGCCCCACGGATCATCCTTGCTCCATGTCACGTCGATGGCCTTTCCGCTTGTGATATACGTTCCCATTCCGCCGTTTACCACATCAATATCGAGATATTCCGCATTGTCATCATACTTTTTCCAGGAACAGTACTGCACGATAATGTTCTTCACCGCAAGCTGTTCCTGTGTCATCTCATCGATCTGCGGTTCCCCGAACTGATAACGCAAATACGTGCCGCTCGCCTCATCGTACGAAAACCATGGATTATTGTGGAAATATCCGCCCGGTGCCACATAGGCGGCATTTCGTCCCTGTTCCAGCGTTTCCGGTTCTGTCTCGGATGCAAACTGGAAAAATCCGTCATAACCGTCTTTGTAAGATGTCCGGTAGCCGCAGAGATCGATTCCCGCTGCAATCCCGGCCGCATCCAAATACGCATTGTGCGGCGACGGACGATCCGACGTCCGGTAATACACCTGTTCCGAATACTCCATGCCATTCACATTGTCTATGTGATCCGATTCGAGCAGCGGAATCGCATACGCCGCCTGTCCATAGTGGTAATACAGAGCGTCAAATCCCGCTGCCAGATACACATAATATTCGCGGCAACTCCGCACCGATCCGATCTTTTCGAGATCATCATAGTTTTCAAACAGCCCCATCAGGCGCGTAATGCCGCCTTCGACCGGCGCTTCATAGATCACTCCCGCACGGCTGATACCGCTCTGCGGGCAGGCGCTGATGATATTGCTCAGCATAACCGCCACCGGGCGCCTTCTTCCCTGTACTTCGGCGACAGGTTCTCCTGTCAGATAACTTTTCACCATACCTTCCGGCAGCGCATCCTCCGCGGGTGTCGGCTCAATCGCTTCCGGAACCAGCGGTTCCGGTGCCGGATCTTCGGTCGGGGCCGGTGGTTCCGTAGCTTTCGTTTCTGTCTTGCTTTCCCCTGCTGTCTCTTCTGAGACATAAGAAGTTCCTGCCGATGCAGTTTCCGGTGCCGTTTCCCCAATTTTCCGGCATCCGAACAGCATCATGCTTCCCAGCAGAGCAATCCCCAATGTGTAAAACCCTCTCTTTTTGATAAAGACCCCTCCTTTTCTTCTTTCAATCAGTCTCTTGTGATACCGAGACGCTGCAGCACCTCTTCCTGCTTTGCCTCCATCACGGCTGCTTCCTCCGGTGTCATATGATCATAACCCAGAAGATGCAGCATACTGTGTGCAACAAGAAAAGCAAATTCGCGTCTTAAAGAATGACCGTATTCCTCCGCCTGCGCTCTTGCGCGCGCAACAGAAATCACAATATCACCCAGCATCAGCTCACCGCTGTCCGGGTTAAAACAGTCATCTCCCTCTTCCGTCTCCAGAAAATCGAACGAAGCCGGAGAAGGATAATCTACCATCGGGAAAGAAAGCACGTCTGTCTCCCGGTCAATGTTTCTGTGTTCCCGGTTCATGGTGCGGATATTTTCCGGATCAGTCAGAATCAGTTCTACTTCTGCCTCATACGGGCACGCTTCCTGATCCAGCACACCATTGATTACCGCTGCTGCAACCTCTTCCGGATCAAATCCAAGGTCAAAATCCTGTTCATTTTCAAACGTCAGTGTCATTTATTTTCCCTCCGTTTTCTCGTCGTACTTTTTGCTCTGCCGCTGTGATTTTCCGGCTTTGCTTTCTTTTCATATTCATCGTAAGCCTGTACAATCTTCTGCACCAGCGGATGACGGACAACGTCCTTGCTCGTCAGCTCGCAGAAGGAAATTCCGTCTACTTTTTTCAGTACCTGCATTGCCACATCAAGGCCGGAGCGTGTACCGGAAGGAAGGTCCTTCTGAGAGGCATCTCCGGTTACAATGACTTTGGAACCGAAACCGATACGGGTCAGGAACATCTTCATCTGCGCCGGTGTCGTATTCTGTGCCTCATCAAGGATAATAAACGCATTGTCGAGCGTACGGCCTCGCATGTACGCGAGCGGCGCAACCTCAATCAGGCCTTTTTCCATGTTTTTCTGGAAGCTCTCTGCTCCCATGATCTGATACAGCGCGTCGTAGAGCGGCCGCAGATACGGGTCAATTTTACTCTGCAGGTCGCCAGGCAGGAAACCGAGTTTTTCACCCGCCTCAATCGCCGGACGCGTCAGGATAATACGGCCTACCTCATCGTTTCGGAATGCCGTGATCGCCATCGCCATCGCAAGGTACGTTTTTCCGGTTCCGGCAGGGCCGACGCCGAAGACGATCATCTTTTCCCGGATCGCATCCACGTACGCTTTCTGACCGAGTGTTTTCGGTTTGACCGGACGGCCTGCGACCGTGTGGCAGATGCAGTCACTGTCGATTTCAGCAAGGCTGCTTCCGCTGTCCTCCATAACAAGTGAGATTGCATAATTGACGTTCTGTGTGTTGATATCATTTCCGCGGCGTGAGAGCTCCAGAAGCTGTGTCAGACATTCCTTTGCGCGCGCTGCATTCGATGCCGGGCCCACAATTTTTAAAACGCCGTCCCGGGAGATCAGCGTAACCGCCAGGGATCTCTCCAGGATTTTGATGTGTTCATCAAACTGGCCGAATACTTTCTTTTCATGTTCGATGGGCAGTTCCATCTGCAGTTCTATCATGTTGTTATTGCTGTTCATCTACCATTGTTTCCTTTCCATCCGACATCTTCTGCATTTCGCAGGGCTGTGCTTCTACGGCCCGTTCTATCACGCGAAGTGTCCCTTTTGTGATACATGACGTATCGTTAAGTTCTATTGTAACATGATTCTCCGATATTTGAAGTCCTTTTTCTGATAAATTTCTGTGGAATTTCTGATAATTCTGCGAGGCTTTTTCTTTTGCCTCGTGTTCTGAGTAGGTTTCTTTCTGAACTTCAAAAGGAAATTTCTGACGGTAGCCGAAATAAAACGGAAGGGCAAAGTTTTCTGTCAGATAAAGCTGCTGAAGGGACACTTCCTCGTCTGCTCCATTTTCCCTTTTCTCTGTTTTCTGATCCGCCGTTCCGGTCATGCTCCGCAAACTCTCCACAAAATTCTCCGGCAGCAGATTTCCAAGGAAAAATCGGTAAGCAGAAATCTGGAATACCGGCGTTTTTTTCTCTGCTTTCTGATATGTCCGTACCGTATGGGAAAGCGGAAAGGTATCATAATAGTACCACGTCGTCTCAAGGTCAATATCCGCGTCTGCGTGAACATAAGAATAATCATACGTTTCCCCACTGTCATTCACAAGCGGAATCTCGCCCTTTACAAGAATGTCTCCCGCTTGACATGTATCACCGGGGAGCACCTGCGGAATGCCGTTCCGTGTGATAATACGCACGACCGTCCCTTCTTTTTTCGCCACAAGATTCTGCGGATCATCTGCTTTTTCTTCGATCACATAGCCGTCTACGTTTTCTTTTACCGCAAGGACAAGCTGCGTCCCTTCTATTTTTGCGGACACCCAGGTCAGATTCGGAAACTGCTCCCGCAAATACGATGCGGTCTGGCTGCAGTCCACACGTTTTTTCCAGCTTCCATGATGAATCCCGGCCGCGTCAAGGCTGTTTAAGATCGTCTGCGTACTGTTCGCGTAATTTCCTTCCACATGAATATTCCAGATGAACTGCGACAGCGTGTAAAGTCCCGCCAGGCAGAGAAAAATACCAATAAAAAATGCCTTTCTTTTTAAACTTCGCCGGTAAAAGAAAGGCAGTCCCTGTTTTTTCTGTATTCGGATGCGCACACCGCTCTTGCGGCGGATCGGCAGGAGGCGGAAAAAATCTTCCGGCAGAAGGCTCATCTCAAAGCAGCCCTGATGTTCTGTCACGTCCCACAGTGTGATATTATGGTGCCCGCACAGATTGAAAAAACGCTCCGGTTCACGGCCCGTCACACGAATCCGCACACTGCCTTTCCAGAAAGCCTTTCCCCTCTGCAAACGCACACCCCCTTTTCAGCATTGGAATGATTGGAATCATTACACTTATTGAAACGTCACCTGATCGATTCTCCCTTCCACCCGCATCTCCTCCCCGGAATACGAAACAATCCGGATTCCCTCTCCCACAAGGAGCAGCCTGCCATATTGTGTAAGCACGCAGAGGCGGCACGCATTATATTCCAGAATCCTGCGGTAATTTTCAATCTGCACTTCTCTCCCGCCGTAAAACGTCACAACCGGCTCACCAAAAGCAAGATCTGACGGAACCTGCATCGCCGAAAGCACCTCCCCGCCCGGCGGATGGAGTGATTTTTTCTGCTTTTTCTTTTTTCGCATCCAAAACCTCCTCCGCTTTGCGGGTCTGCTTTTTGTTCTATCGCTATTTTATGCAGAAAAAAGCACAAAAATACCCCGCAGCCGCTGGGGTTTCCTGCCCGATCAGGCTGCGGGGTTTCATTTCTCTTTTTTAAAAACATTTTTTGCAGGGTTCATACCCCTGGGCTTCTGCATTTTCTCTTGTCATCTGATATGCCCGATCCGGATTCATTCTGCCGCAGTTATTTTTGTTATGGTACTTCGATCCGGTCTCTGAAATCCACACGAGCTGTCCTCCATACGGATCCGATTCCTGCGGAGCTTCCGTTACCTGTGGTTCTTCGGCAGTCACTGCCGGCTGTGATTCTTCCGCTGCCTGCGTTTCAGCGGTTTCTTCCGCCGCAGCTTCTATGGTTGGCTCAGGTGTCGGCGTCTCGGTCGGGTCAGCCGTTGGAGTTGGGGTAGCAGTCGGCGTTGGTGTTTCGGTCGGTGTTGCTGTCGGCGTTGGTGTTGATGTTTCAGTCGGGGTCGGCGTCGCTTTTTTCGTCGGCGCTGCCGTAACGCTGACGGAAACAGACTCTGCAGATGCCTTCTGTGTTTCCTTACTGCTGTACGTCACAGGTGTCAGCGCACAGGCGGAAACCAGCAGCAACACAGGAAGCAGCACAGGAAGTGCTTTCGCCACATGAAACCGTTTCTTTATCGTATTCCAGGTAACCGGAAGCAAAAAGATTCCAAGCAGCAGCAGTGACAATGCATATGCCTTCTCCTCTTTCCAGTAACCGGCTCCCGCCAGCATCATCAGAATACCGAACAGATACCTGAGAAAATTTCCTGCCTTTCTCAGCATATTTCATTCCCCCTCTTGTGTATTTTCTGAATTTCTTACAGCGAAATCCTCTACTGTAAATACGTTTGAAAGAATGGAAAATTACATCACAGATTACGATTCTTTATAGAAAATCATGCTGAACCATATGACCATATGCTCACCGAGGTAATAATCCATCATGTTTTTTTCAATCAGGTTTGCAACAACGATGCCGTGGCTCTCGATGCATGGATGCATCAGTTCAAGATGGCGGCAGCCGCCTCTCGGGTAGGTACATTTATCGCAGAGCTGGCAGGAATCGGAGGAAAGGGCGAAGGTGAGCAGGGTTTTGTCTTTTAAATGCTGCTCGATTTCGCGTGTGATTTTTTCGTGCTCCGATTTTGTTTTTAATGTCTCATCCATATCCATGATGTTGTCCACTTCTGCGATGCTGGAGAAGAACAGAACGTGATCGTAGTTCATGCAACGCTCCTTACAGACTTCAACAGTGCCGACCGCCGGCGGGCAGGACCAGGAGGCTCCGTAGCGGGAGCACTCCTTTTTGCAGATCTGGCGGACCCGGTCATTGAATTCGATGTCCTCCGGTTTTACAAATGCATACTGATAGATAGGAAACTGGGTAATATATTCTTCGATTTCTGTCTGTGTCATTTTGTCATCCCTTCTCTTTTGTTACAGATCTTTTTCCAAAAAAGCAAATACCATATTCCAGTACGTCTGGAGCATGCGCCCTCTGGTTCCAAACAATTCATGCTTTGCGCCCGGTACTTTTACCATTTTTGCCATGCCGGGACGGCGTTCTGCCATTTTCCGGATCATCCGCTCCTGGGCACGGTTGGACACAAGATGATCGTTCTCCGCCTGAAATAAAAGGACAGGAGCCTCGATCCGTTTCCATCCGCTCCGCATCAGATCGCGGTACAGATGTGCGGCGGCATGGAGCCATCCGTAAGAAGCGGCATTTAGGTGATACAGCGGCTCTTTTTCCCGCTTCTGCTGGTAATAGAGAAAGCGCGGACGGGAGAGGGACGAACTTTGTTTAAAGCTTTCGATTCCCTGGTATGGTTTCTGTCCTACCACATACTGTGTGCCTCGTTCTGTGGCACAGGCAAAAGCTGCGATCCGTTTTGCATCGGCGAACGGCACTTTTCCGGTCAGCGGACGGATCATCGGCGAACTCAAGACCACTTTCCGGAACAGATGCGGCGCTTTGGCGGCCGCTGCTGCTGCGATTCCGCCGCCCATCGAGTGAGAATAGAGAACGAGCGGAAGACCGCATGCCTCTGCTTTTGCTTTTCGTGCAACAAAGAGCAGATCTTCTACATAACGATGGTAGGAATCGACATAAACAAGCGACGGATCCTCCACCAGACGGTAGCTCTTTCCGTGGCCGCAGTGTTCCGGCAGATAAACATGAAAATGCTCTTTGATAAAATAATACACGATCTCTTTATATTTCTCTGCATTTTCCGTAAAACCGTGTGAGATTACAACAACACCTCTCGGGCGGAATGCGCGGTAACGAAGAACATGAATCGGATGACCGCTCTCCCTTTCCCAGTAAAATTCTTCTGCATGAGCGGCGAGGTACGGCTCCACACCATTCTGCATCCGCTCCGCATAATTTTTTTCCTGTAATACGCGTGTTCTCATTAGCAAATCACCTGCTTTCATCCAGATACGAAAGGATATCCTGAAGATTGTCGATGGTACAGTCCGGTGTAACTTCAATTTTGTTCGGAAGATGATCCGGGTTGTACCAGCAGGTCAGGATTCCTGCATTTTTTCCGCCGCGGATATCACTTGTGAGGGAGTCGCCGACGATCACAACCTCATCCGGTGCATAACTTCCGATTTCGTTCCATACCGCATCAAAAAAAGCCTTCTGCGGCTTGTCCACACCGACCTGTTCCGAGATAAAAACGCCGTCCAGAAGCTGATCAAGCCCGGAAAAGCGGAGTTTACGCTCCTGTGCAACAGTGGTTCCATTTGTTACTGCATACTGTTTTACGGTAGCTTTCAGCTGTTTTACCAGTTCATCTCCGTGATCGCAGAAGAAAGCCTTATCGCCGAGGCGGATCTGATATTCATCATTGAATACCTTTACCTGATCCGTCGGCAGTCCTTCCGATTCAAAAAATTCATGGAACCGTCCAAGCATCACCTGTTCTCTCGTAAGCTCTCCCGTCTCCAGCCGCTCCCAGTAACCGCGGTTGATCACGCTGTAGCGCTGCAGCATTTCGTCCGTGCAGGTTCCCATATGAAACTTGTTGAAACAGTAATCAATTGCATATCGTTCCGACATCTTAAAATTCAGAAGTGTTCCGTCGATGTCCCACAAAATTACTTTTATCAAAGAGAAATCCTCCCTTGGTTTCATTTGTATTTTCCAATTATCTGTTTTTCATTCTAGCATAGATTACAAATACGATCAATTGTATTTTAGGCATTGTATCTTTTGAGAAAAAGTGCTACGATAAAAAAGAATTTCCGTGAAAAAGAAAAGGAAGAAGGAAGAAACACTATGAAATTTACTTATCCAGCCGTTTTTCATAAAACCGAACAGGGAACCTACGAAGGTTATTTTCCAGATCTCGCCTGCTGCTATGCAAAAGGGGATACCCTCGACGAGGCGCTGGAAGATGCCATTCACTCCGCCTATGACTGGATCTCTCTGGAACTGACGGAAGAAGAACCTGATTTTCCGCCGGTATCGGATGTGGCAGATCTCGGGAAAAGCGAAGGTGAAATTGCAAGAAATATTGCCGTCAACATCCGGCTTTTTGAGGGATGGGACGAATAAGTTCAAAAAAGAGAAAGAAAACCGTATTGCTGCGATATTCGAAACGCGGCGATACGGTTTTCTTTTTATCTCTTCCAGGTTTTCAGCATCTCTTTTTCTTCTTTGCTGATCCGCAGCGACTCTCTGATTTTCTGAATTGTTTTGTTATGTGTCCAGTCATCGAGACTGTTTTCTTTCAGCAGTTTCTGTGTCTTTTCCGGAAAATGAATATAACAGATCGATACTGCCCAGGCGACGGCCATTTTTACGTAATAGCCATCGTGATGAATCTTTTTCATCTCCTCCAGCACAGCATCGATATACGCTTCGTTGATAAAAAAGTCCAGCAGACACACAACACCAAACCGGATTTCATATTCCCGGCTGCTTTTCAGCCATTTCTGCAGATATCCATACCAATACTCCTGGTCTTTCTTCATAAAATGGCACGTTGCACAGGAGCTGTCACAGATTCCCCAGCTGTTGATCATCGGCACGAAGCGGTCCAGTTCTGCCGTCTGTTCTTCACGGGTCAGCTTTCCGTAGCCGATCATCATTCCGCGGATCAGAAGCTCCTCGTAGACTTCCGGATTAAACTGTTCGGTATAAACTTCATAGTGGTCTCTTGCTGTCGCTTTTGCAATCCGTCGCGAAACCAGAATGCGGACACCAAGAATCCGACAGTTCTGTCCCGGAACAAGAGAGCTGTGAAATTCCCGGTATTTTGCATCTATATTGCTTTCCAGTTCTGCCCGAATGGCCTGCATTACTTCCTGTTCCATATGATTCCCCCTCTCTTTTCTTTCTCTTTAAGATGTTTTACACGCTTTTTACAAATGTTTAACCCTGTTATTTCTGCACTTCTGATAAGATAAAATTAAAGTAAACGATAACATCCACCCTGCCAAATGCCAGATCTTTTCCGGCTGAAAGGTGAGTCTTATGAAAAAGAAATATACATTTTTTCAAAATATACCATTCCTGTGCAAATTTCAGAAGCAGCCAGCCCTTGCAGAAGAAGCGCCAGTTGTTTCCACAACGCTGTCTATTCCGTTTTCCGGACCCGCAGAAAGATCCTTATATTTTACCGAAAACCCGGATTTTACCGCTCCCTCTGCCGGTATCTATTCCCGTCGTTTTCCGGGAAGCCGGATCTTTCTATATTCCAGCGATCCCGAGCACGATCTTGCGGCAGTTCCATCCTCTCTTTTCGATGTGCTGCACCGCTATTTTGCCGTCCATTCACCGGATGATATCATTTTATGGAAAGATGGCATTCTCTCCTTCCAGACCATGGAAAATCAGCCGCAGCCGTTGACTGCTCTTTGTACACCGGATGATGCACGGGATTCCAAAATCATTCCGTTCCCCACACTGTCAGAACGGCAGCGCATTTCACAGTAACTGCTATTTAGCCAAACCAGCAGGAGTATGATGGAAAATACCCCTTTCCGTCATGCTCCATTTTTTACTTAATTCCGAGAATTCCACTAATCCGCTCTTTTGAAAGCCCCGCGCCGATTACAATCAGCACTTCCTGGCTCTCCGGCACTGCCTGGAATGTCATCTGTTCCCGCGTCGCATTGATTTCGCTCCACACAGTTTCGCCCGTCTTTACAATTCCTTTGATCCGAAATACATTGCCGCATGATGGATCCGCAAAGATTGCTTCTGCTGCCTTTTTCAGCGCTTCTTCCGTAATCTTCGGCTCCAGAAAGCAGAGCGAATCAAATGTCTGCTGCTCGCCGAAATCCAGCTTCCGGTAACCCTCCGAACGGTAACTGCATTCGGAGAGCATTTTGAAATCATCCTCTGTCAGATCATCCCAGTTTTTCTGTAAAATTTCTGCATCAGAAAACTGTCTTCTGCAGCCTGCCTGCTCGAGCGTGCGGTTCAGATGGGCAATCGTTTCTTCTTTCTTTTCCTCCGAAACATTCTGTACTTTGCTCAGCACGATTTTACCAGCGTTCGCCGCCTCGGAAGCCAGCAGATACTCTTCTTCCTCCGACAGCTTCTCATCGAGCCCGGCATCCAGAATCGTGATGACGCTTCCCGCCTCATACCAGCGGTTCAGCGGCTCGTCGTACAGCGTGTCAAAGAACTCATCCACATCGTAAATCCCCGACGGTTCCACGAGAATGCGGTCGTAGCCGCTCATGCCCATCGAGATCAGTTTCGTGCGGAACCGTCTGCGGTGTGTCTCTTTGTCGCATCCGCCGGAAATCATCTCCAGCTCGCACTGATCGCCGCGCAGTTCCTGCAGAAGCAGCATATCCACATTGACTGCCCCAAAATCATTCTCCAGGATGCCGATGTTCTTTCCCTGCGCCATCAGATACTTTGCGTACTGTTTCAAAAAAGTCGTCTTCCCTGAGCCAAGGAAGCCTGTAATCAGATCAATTTTAATCATTTCTGCTGTCCTTTCTGCTGTCTTTTTCCGTCTGCAGCCTGCGGAGCTTCGAACACTCTATTTTCGTCTGCGCTCTTTGCCGGTAAATGTATCGATGTCTATGCGCCATACGGCAACGCGCTCCACCATCTCCGGCAGAAAAGCGATCTTCGCCTCCGGTGCGATATGCGCCATGATTTTTCCCAGGCCTTTCTTCTTTGCCCCCGGATCTGTCACCTCCGTGATGGTTCCGTTTCCCATGATACTGCGGTACGCATAGGAATACGCACACGTATAGTCACCTGTAATCACTTCATGGTTGTAATCCATCTCCACCGCCACGCGCGGATCCGCTGCAAATGCAGCCGCCTTCCGCCCTTCTTTTGCCCCATGCAGGTACAGACAGACGTGAAGAGTTCCATCTTCTTCCCGGACATCATATCCATAATTCATCGGCACGATAAACATGCCTTCCTCATCCATCGCCCCGATCCGCACAACCTCGCAGCTTTCCAGAATTTCTCTTAAAATTTCAGGATCTGTAATCTCCCGCTTTTTTAAACGCATTTCACGCATCGCAATCACACCTCTCTTATTCGCAGCTATTTATGATATGGCTCCCCGCAGTTAATGCGGTAGCTCCGGTAAATCTGTTCCAGCAGAATAACCCGCATCAACTGATGCGGAAATGTCATTTTCGAAAAACTGAGCGCATAGTTCGAACGCTTCAGAACTTCCTCGCCAAGCCCTAAGGAACCGCCGATCACAAAAATAATATGGCTCGTTCCCTGCACGCCGAGCGTATCTATTTTCTGGGCCAGCTCCTCGGATGTGAGCTGTTTTCCCTTAATTTCCAATGTAATCAGATAAGCGTCATCCCGGATATATTTGAGAAGGCGCTCTGCTTCTTTATTTTTGATATTCGTCTCTACGGTTTCACTCGCGTTGTCCGGCGTTTTTTCATCCGCCACCTCGATAATTTCCAGCTTTGCATAGCGGCTGAGGCGCTTCGAATACTCGGCGATCGCATCCCGCAAATATTTCTCTTTGATTTTTCCTACTGTTAATATCGTAATTTTCATTCTGTAATCTTAAAACCCTTTCGGATATCTGTCAAAAACACCAAAAGCCATATAGATCACTTTTTGTCCGCGTCTATATGGCTTTTAGTTTAGAAAAGCAATGCCTTATGCATTTTTGCTTTTGATATACTCATCAATTCCTTTAGCTCCGGCTTTTCCGGCACCCATAGCAAGGATAACGGTTGCTGCACCTGTTACAGCGTCACCGCCGGCGTAAACGCCCTCTTTGCTGGTCTTTCCGGTTTCTTCCTCAGCTACGATACATTTTCTTCTATTGACATCCAGACCGTAGGTGGTGGAAGAAATCAGCGGGTTCGGGGAAGTACCAAGAGACATGATAACTTCGTCTACTTCAATTTCGAACTCAGATCCTGGAATCTCAACCGGTCTTCTTCTTCCGGAAGCGTCCGGCTCGCCAAGTTCCATACGGATGCAGCGGATACCGGTTACCCAGTCTTTGTCGTCGGTCAGAATTTCTACCGGGTTGGTCAGAAGGTCGAAGATGATACCTTCCTCTTTTGCATGATGAACTTCCTCTGCACGGGCCGGAAGCTCTGCCTCAGAACGACGGTAAATAACGTGTACCTCTGCGCCGAGACGAAGTGCGGTTCTTGCAGCGTCCATAGCTACGTTGCCGCCGCCGACTACAGCAACTTTCTTGCCGTGTGCGATCGGGGTATCGTAATCATCGCGGAATGCTTTCATCAGGTTGTTTCTGGTCAGGAACTCGTTTGCGGAGAATACGCCGTTTGCGTTCTCACCCGGGATTCCCATGAACATCGGAAGGCCTGCGCCGGAACCGATGAAGACTGCTTCAAATCCTTCATCTTTTAACAGCTCGTCGATGGTAACGGATTTTCCGATGATAACGTTGGTCTCAATTTTAACACCGAGAGATTTTACGTTCTCGATTTCAGCGGCAACTACTTTGTCTTTCGGAAGACGGAACTCCGGAATACCGTAGCTTAATACACCGCCGGCTTTGTGAAGTGCCTCGAAGATGGTTACATCGTAGCCAAGTTTTGCAAGGTCTCCTGCGCAGGTAAGACCTGCAGGGCCGGAACCGATAACCGCGATCTTGTGGCCGTTTTTCTCTGCTGCCGGAACCGGTTTGATACCGTTTTCTTTTGCCCAGTCAGCAACGAAACGCTCCAGTTTACCGATGGAAACAGCGTCGCCTTTGATTCCGCGGACACATTTGCCCTCGCACTGGCTCTCCTGCGGACATACACGGCCGCAGACTGCCGGGAGTGCACTGGACTCACCAATAATTTTGTATGCTTCCTCGAAGTTTCCTTCTTTTACCTGTGCAATGAATGCCGGAATGTTGATATTAACCGGGCATCCTGTGATACATTTTGCATTTTTACAGCCCAGGCAGCGCTGTGCTTCTTCTACTGCTTCGTCTTTGTTGTATCCAAGACATACCTCGTCAAAATTTGTGGCACGTACCTTCGGCTCCTGCTCACGTACCGGTACTCTGTTTAATCCCTTTGCCATTATTTGTCACCTCCGCACTGGCCGCATCCACCGTGATGGGTTGCGCCTTCCTGGTATCTTAAGAGAGCTCTTCCCTCTTCTGTCTTGTACATCTGCTGACGTTTCATAGCCAGGTCGAAGTCTACCAGATGACCGTCAAACTCCGGTCCGTCTACGCAGGCAAATTTTACTTCATTGCCTACCATTAGACGACAGGCACCGCACATACCGGTTCCGTCTACCATGATCGGGTTCATGCTGACAACGGTCGGGATGTTCAGTTCTTTTGTCAGAAGACATACGAATTTCATCATGATCATCGGTCCGATGGCAACACAGACATCATACTGTTTGCCCTGGTTCTGTACAAGGTCGCGGAGTACATCGGTACCCATACCTTTTCTTACGTAAGAACCATCGTCTGTGGTTATGTACAGATTGCTGACAGCAGACATTTCTTTCTCGAGAATAACGAGATCTTTTGTCTTTGCTCCGACAATGGCGTCAGCAGTGATTCCATGCTCATGCAGCCATTTTAACTGTGGGTAAACCGGTGCAGTTCCAACACCACCGGCTACGAATACGATCCGTTTTTTCTTCAGTTCTTCGATATCTTCGCTGCAGAACTCAGACGGCTGTCCCAGAGGTCCTACGAAATCCATGAAAGCATCTCCCGCTTTGAGATCTTTCATTTTTTTGGTAGATTCTCCGATCGGCATGAATACGATGGTGATAGTTCCTGCTTCTCTATCGTAATCACAAATGGTCAGAGGAATTCTTTCTCCTTCTTCATCTGCCTTGACAATAACAAACTGTCCAGGGAGGCAGTGCTGTGCTACTCGCGGTGCTTCTACTACCATACGGTAGATGTTATTCGCGAGCATTTCCGCTTCTTGAATCTTGTACATAATATCCTCCTAATCTTGTTAGAAATATTTTAACAAAAGCACGACTTGGATTTTCGCGCATTTTATGTTAATACTTTATCACGTTTCCGGTTATTTGTAAACAACGGACAACATCTTTTCCCATCATCCGTGTTCCTCCAGATAATTTTCGAACTGTTCCATGGACATCAGAACTTTTCTCGGCTTGGTTCCTTCCTCCGGTCCTACGACACCGGCATCCGCGAGCTGGTCCATGATTCTGGCCGCGCGGTTGAAACCGATTTTCAGCACTCTCTGGAGCATGCCGATCGATGCCTTATCTTTTTCGATGATAAATTTTCCGGCTTCCACGAAGTAATTATCGCGGTTATCTCCGCCGCCTGCGGCAGAACCGCCATCCAGGCTTACGGTGTGAATCCGTTTTTCGATATCCGGATCATAAGCGTTCTCGCCGTAGTGATCTTTTAAGTAGGCAACGACATCGCTGACCTCTTTATCCGAAACAAAGGATCCCTGCAGACGGGCCGGTTTCTGGTAATCCTGCGGCTTGTAGAGCATATCGCCTTTTCCAAGCAGTTTTTCCGCACCTCCCATGTCGAGGATCGTACGGGAATCTACGCTGGAAGAAACCGAGAATGCAATACGGGACGGCATATTTGCCTTGATAAGACCAGTGATGACATTGACGGAAGGTCTCTGTGTTGCAATAATCAGATGGATGCCGGCCGCACGGGCAAGCTGTGCCAGACGGCAGATCGCATCCTCCACTTCTCCCGGCGCAACCATCATCAGGTCGGCAAGCTCGTCCACGATAATGACGATCTGCGGCAGTTTTTCCGGTTTTTTGCCGTTTTCATCCGGCGGCAGCTCGGCAACTTTCGCATTGTAGCCTTTCATATCGCGCACGTTGAATTCCGCAAATTTGTTATAACGGTCTGTCATCTCCGCAACCGCCCAGTTCAGAGCTCCGGAAGCCTTTTTCGGGTCTGTGACAACAGGGATAAAAAGGTGCGGAATGCCGTTATAAACAGAAAGCTCAACGACCTTCGGGTCGATCATGATCAGTTTGACGTCTTCCGGTTTTGCCTTATAAATAATACTCATAATCAGCGTGTTGATGCAGACCGATTTACCGGAACCGGTCGCACCGGCGATCAGAAGATGAGGCATTTTCGCGATATCCGCGATGACTGGCTGACCGGCGATGTCTTTTCCGACAGCAAAGGCCAGATTCGAAGAAAAGTTCTTAAACTCCGGTGTTTCAAGAAGATCACGCAGCATCACGGCCGTGTTCGTCTTATTTGGAACCTCGATTCCGACTGCGGATTTTCCCGGGATCGGTGCCTCGATGCGGACATCTGCTGCTGCAAGACTCAGCTTGATATCGTCGGTCAATCCGACAATCCGGCTTACTTTCACGCCCTGTTCCGGCATCAGCTCATACCGTGTGACGGTCGGTCCGCAGCTTACGTTATTGACTGTAACTTTGACACCGAAGCTGTCCAGCGTCTCCTCCAGTTTCCGCGCTACTTCCCGCAGATGCGCATCGGAATCGCCCATGGCACCGCGCGTCCCTTTTTTCAGAAGATTCATCGGCGGTGTTTTGTACTCCGGCCGCTTTTCCTCTGCTTTTTTCCCGATTTCCTGACGAATGCCGTCTACATCCGCCTCGATCTCTTCACGGGAAGACCGCGGAATTCTCGTATGATCCGCAGACGTTTTCTCTTTTTTCGCCTCTTCTGCAGCTTGCCGTGTCATCTCCGGTTCTGTCTTTTCCGGCTCTTCAGCCGGCACAGAACCACGGTGAATCGAAAGCTCCGGCATCTCCATCTGATGGGTATCGTCGTTTTCGTTTAAATCGGCCTTCGATTCCACATGAGAAAGAAGGCGGGATTTCTTTTTCTTCCCGGCTTTTTTCGGTTCCTCCACTGGCTCAAGAATCAGCTCTTTTCCTTCCTCTTCCTCCATCGCAGCTTGGCGCGCCAGACGCTCCTGGCGGCGCTCCTCCGCCATCCGGCGGTGGTCATTCGTCTTTTCATGGATCGGCGCGAGAATCGGCTTCTGCGTCATCACGATCACGGAAATCACGATGGCGATCACAATAATCACCCACGCGCCGATCTGGCCGAATCCCATGCCGAGAATTTTCACGACAGACCCTCCTAAGATTCCTCCGCCGAGATGATCGTAGGCGCTGTCAAAATAGTAATCCAGAAATGTCGTATCTCTCGTATAGCCGGACGCCAGAAGCTGCATAAAAGCGCAGAAAAAGACGAAGCAGCTGATCGCTCCCCCGGTTTTCCGCACAATTAAAAAGTTCTGTCTGTTTGCTATGTAAAATGCTGTTCCAAAGAAGATCAGAACCGGTGCTGCCCACTCTGTCACGCCGAAAAGGCCGAAAAAGAAGTCGCAGACAGCCTGTCCGATCACGCCGCCCATACCGAAATTACTGAGCATCAGCAGAATCGAAACAGCAAGCACGGAAAGCAGAATAATTTCTGCGCGCACTCCCTCGTCCATCGGCTCACGGACTGTGTTTTTCCTTGTGCCGGAGGTACGTTTTGCGGTACTGCTCTTTTTCACCGTTGTTTTTCTGGCCGTTGTTTGGGTCTGTTTCTTTTTTGCTGTCCCGGAAGCAGAAGTTTTTTTCTTTGTCTTCCCGCTTCCCTTTGTTGTATTTGCCATGCAGAACTTCTCCCCTTTCTCGTATTACAGCAGAAAATATCCTGCAATGGAGAATGTCCCGACAAGAAGACAGTACAAAGCAAAATATTTCAGTTTCCGTTTTTTCACCACACGCATCAGAATGCGGATCGTAAAGTAACCGGCAAGTGCCGCCATGAAAACGCCGACCAGATATACCGGATGAAAAACAATTTTATTTTTTCCCATGGTCGCAATTTCAACGATCGTTGCCCCGATAATCGCCGGAACACTCACAATCAGAGAGTATTTCACAGCGTACGAACGGGTCATGCCGCCGATCACACACGCAGAAATAGTCGAACCAAGACGGGAAAGACCCGGAATCGTGGAAAAGCCTTGGAAGAATCCGGCAATCAGTGCATCTTTCGGCTTCAAATTTTTCTGCGTTTTTTCTCCCTCCGGAAGCATATCTGCCACCACAAGCAGAATCGCCGTCAGATACAGACCAACGCCAGGTGCCAGCAGATTCGAGGAGGTCAGTGTGACAAGGCTCTGAATCATGCCGCCGATTACAGCAGTCGGGATGGTGGTCAGAATCAGCAGGAAAGCAAGCATACGGTAGTTGCTGCCGAGTACCTTCCGGTACTGCTTTCTCTCCTGATGCTGACTGGAAAAGTGTTCCTTTAAATTATGAAACAGATCGATTATGATTCCGCACAGCGCGAGGAAGAGACGTTTCCATTCCTTCGAAAATGTGAGCAGAATTGCAATCATGGAGCCAAAGTGCAAAAGCACATTGAAAAACACCGTCTGCGTATCTTCGATCTTCATAAAATGACGGAAGATAATCAGATGTGCGGAGCTGCTGATCGGCAGGAATTCCGTGATTCCTTGGATCAGGCCCAGAAATAAAGCTTCTATTACTGTCATTTTTTTATCCTGTTCCCTTATTTTTCTCTTTTGTGAAAGTCCGGACAAAACTTCCGTTCGAATTTTCACAGCGAACTCATTCTAACACAAAATCCCCTGAAACACAAGCCGCGCCGTGAAGTCAATTTTCTGTCCCTGCTGCCTTTTTCATCAGCTCATTCAGCTTTTCGAGCGCGCGGGCAATGCCGCCGACCTCGTCGATCAGACCTTCTTCCACTGCCTGCGGGCCGTCCAGCATTGTTCCGACATCCTTGACCAGCATTTTCGTATCGAGCATCAGCTCCTCGAGCCGTTCCTTGGTGATTTTAGAATGGGCCGATACAAAACCTGTGATCCGATCCTGCGTCTTTTCCATATTACGGTACGTCTGTGCAACACCGATGAACATGCCGTTTGTACGCACCGGATGAATGACCATGGTGGCACTCGGCACGATCAGCGAATAGTCTGCTGCAACGGCGAGCGGGACACCGATCGAATGACCGCCCCCTAAAACGAGCGATACCGCAGGCTTTCGCATGGACGCAATCATCTCTGCAATTGCAAGACCGGCCTCCACATCTCCGCCTACGGTATTCAGGAGAATCAGAAGACCATCAATACTTTTGTCCTCCTCGGCACGGGCAAGAGCAGGGAGAATGTGCTCATAGCGCGTCGCTTTCGTGCGCTCGCCGAGTGATTCATGCCCCTCCACCTCGCCGATGATGGACAGCAGATAAATGTTGGTCTTCAGTTCTACAATATTTTCTTTTTCTGTCTGGTTTTTCTGTGATTCTGCCATACGGATTTCCTCTTTTCTGCTATTCCAAAATAGCTTCATCAGTATGCGCAGATTCTTATGATTCTATGTAATTTCCAGTGAAATTACTCGTCCAGGTTGGTGTATACGTACTGTACGTCGTCGTCGTCATCCAGCAGATCCAGGGTACGGTTCAGGTCTTTTAATGCCTGCGGATCGGTCAGCTCTACGTAGGTCTGTGGGATCATGGTAACGTCTGCCTCTGCCATGGCGATACCGTCTTTCTCCAGAGCCTCACGTACTGCGGAGAAGTCATCCGGATCGGTGATGATTTCGTAGCTGTCCTCTTCGTCTGCGAAGTCTTCTGCGCCTGCATCCAGAGCAAGCATCATCAGATCGTCAGCATCCATTTCGCACTCTTCTTTGTCGATGATGATCTGGCCTTTTTTGTCGAACATGTAGGATACGCATCCCGGTGTTCCAACGCTTCCGTTTCCTTTGGTGAAAGCGCTTCTTACGTTTGCTGCGGTACGGTTCTTGTTGTCGGTCAGAGTCTCTACGATGATCGCGATACCATTCGGGCCATAACCTTCGTAGGTGATACGCTCGTAGTTGTCTGCGTTTGCATCTCCGGCAGCTTTTTTAATACCGCGGTCGATGGTATCGTTCGGCATGTTGTTTGCTTTTGCTTTTGCGATAACGTCACGCAGCTTGCTGTTGTTTGCCGGATCCGGTCCGCCCTCTTTGACAGCGATTACGATCTCACGGCCGATGATGGTAAAGATTTTACCTTTTTTTGCGTCGTTTTTTTCTTTCTTATGCTTAATATTGGCAAATTTTGAATGTCCTGACATACCTCTTTTGTCTCCTTTATTTAAAGTATTGCTTTTCTGTAAAAAGGTTTCCCCGAAAAACGGCAGAAGCCCATATAATATAGAATATAGCACGATCTTTCTCATTCGTCAACCGTGAACCGCGCCAAAAATACCCCTTATGTAGGCAGATCCAGGCTGATTTTCAGTGCTTCGTTCACAAGGGCCAGCTGTTCCGGTGTCAGATGACAGATTTTATCTTTCAGCCTTCTCTTATCGATCGTCCGAAGCTGTTCCAGTAAAATAACAGAATCCCGTACAATCCCATAGGCGGACGCTTCGATCTCAATGTGTGTCGGCAGCTTCGCCTTATTCATCCTCGATGTAATCGCCGCACAGATCACCGTCGGACTGTGCCGGTTGCCGATGTCATTCTGAATGATCAGCACCGGACGGACACCGCCCTGCTCACTTCCCACAACGGGCCGCAGGTCGGCATAATATACATCGCCACGCTTGATTACCACTTGTGCTCACTCTCCGATTCTTTCCGTTTTGCTTTCCCATACGATAACGATCCGGCGTTTTACGCCTTTTAAAATCGTTTCCATGTATTTAATATTGCCTGTTTTTCCGGAGGTATTCACAAATTTCATCCGGCACTTCAAAAAAGTCCGCCCGGAGTCCTTTTGGGAACCCGTGATTCTGATCTGCTTTGCTCAGATTGACTGCAATCCTCTGATAATCTCGGATGCTGTTACATAGGAAGCACTGCTTTTTTCTTCCGCAGCCTCTCCCGCCTTTCCATGCGCATATGCCGCCAGTGCCGCTGTTTTGGCAAGGCTGATTTTTTTCTCATTTTTTTCACACTGACGTTTTGCTGCAAAGGCGCCTGTGATTCCCGCGAGCACATCGCCGCTTCCCGCCGTCGCAAGCGCACTGCTTCCGCTTGTGTTTATGTAATACTGCTCACGCCCTTCCTCTGCTGTCACGGTTACGGAATCCTTTCGTACACAGCAGGCCTGGTATTTTTCGGCTGCCCTTCCGGCGCTTCCTGCCGGCTCACGCTGGCATTCTGCAATGGTCGTGTGCAGCAGCCGTGCAAGCTCTCCTACATGAGGCGTTAAAATTTTTTCTGCCCGGCAGCCCGAAAGAATCTCTGCATCTTCTGCAATCAGGTTCAGCGCATCTGCATCCAGAACAAGAGGAACTTCTGTGTGCTGCACCGTAAAAACGAGCAGTTCTTTTGCCGTCCGGCTTTTGGAAAGCCCCGGTCCCGCAACAACAGCGTCCGCCCAGGCGAGATCCTGCAGCAGGGCTTCTTCCGGAAGCGGCTCATCCTCCTTCCAGAAATCCGCCATTGCTTCCGGCAGGGCACAGAAAAGCGGCGTACGGTTTCTTTCCTCTGTCACAACCTTTACCATGCCGGCACCGGATGCAAGGACTGCCCTGGCACACAAAACAGCGGCTCCGCACATGGCACCGGAACCGGCAAGTACCAGCACCTTTCCGAAGGTTCCCTTATTTCCCATCGGCGTGCGGGTAAGAAACCGGTCCAGATCTTCTTTTTCCACTGAACCGTACCAGGGCGTCTCCTCTTCTCCTGCATCAAAGCCGATTCCGATATCACGGACCAGGACCTCTCCGGCATATCGTTTTCCGGGATCAAAAAGAAGCCCTGGCTTTGCACAGGCAAATGTCACCGTGGCTCTGGCTTTCACCGCCGCATCAAGGACCTCTCCGGTATCCGTGTGGATCCCCGAAGGGATGTCCACGGCAAGAACAGGAACACCGCTTGCGCAGATTGCTTCCACTGCCCTCCGGTACTCCCCTGCCAGCGAACGGGATACGCCAATTCCAAAGATGGCATCTATGATAACAGTATATTCCCGGAAATCCGGATTCTTAACCTCACGGACCCCATAATTTTCCGCAATTTTCTTCTGTGCTCTCATGCCTTCACTGTATTTTTCCGGATTTCCAAGACAGAACAGTTCCGCATCCACCCCTTTCGTCTTTAAAATCCGTGCAATTGCCGCACCGTCCCCTCCATTATTTCCGGGACCGCACACAGCAAGGACTTTTCCTGTATCCCATGTTCCATTTTGAAGCTCCTCCACGCAGGACAGCGCCGCGCGCTCCATCAGTACCAGGGACGGTACCCCCATGGTTTCGATCGTATTGCGGTCTGCCTGCTTCATCTGTGCTGCTGTAAGAATCCGTTTCATCGCTTTTCCTCCTTTTCCTGCCTTATCCGGAAAGTGAACAGAAAAAGTCTCCGGTTTCCCGAAGACTCTCCTGCTTTTGTTTTGGTTTCTTAATTGTTCTTTGGATGCTCCGCCTCATATCTGGTCAGATTGTAGGAGAGACGCATCAGACTTTCGGAAAGATGGACGTTCTCGACGATCACATCTTTCGGAAGTTTTAAGTTTAGATCGGTATGTGCAAAATTCCAGATTGCTTTTACACCGTTGTCCACGAGAATCTCTGCCATCTCTACCGCTTTTGCTTTTGGCAGTGTCAAAGCCGCAATCTCTACATGGTGTTCCTTGATAAATTCCGGAAGCTCGTCCGCCATGCGGATTTCAATTCCGCGCACGGAGATTCCTTTTAATACCGGGTTGACGTCAAAAATACCGACCGTTTTGAATCCGCTTCTTTCAAAGGCCGCATAATTGGCAAGTGCCTGTCCCAGATTTCCGGCTCCGACAAAAATCATATTGTGGACTCTGTCCAGACCTAAGATTTTTCCAATCTCGCTGTACAGATACCGCACGTTATAACCATACCCCTGCTGGCCGAAGCCGCCGAAATTATTTAAATCCTGGCGAATCTGGGAAGCTGTCACTTTCATCCGCTCGCTCAGCTCACCGGAAGAGATCCGTTCTACTCCGTCCTCCAGCAATTCGCCCAGGTAACGATAATATCTAGGAAGTCTTTTGATAACTGCCCGCGAAATTCCTTTTTCTTCCAAGATAAATTCCTCCTTATTTACACCTGCATATATTCATATTATATATGGTTGATAGAAAATTGTCAAAGATTTCTTGAAATTTTGTGTATTACTCTCTATAATAAGGATGGTGTATTATGTCAAAATACAGAAATATGTTATCTGGAGGAACCACATGATTCTTGCATGTCAGAATATCTCGAAAGCATTCGGGACAACGGAAATTATCAAAAATGCATCTTTTCATATAGAAGAACGCGAAAAAGCCGCACTGGTCGGCATCAACGGTGCCGGAAAATCGACGCTGTTAAAAATCATCATCGGCGAAATGAGGGCCGATGAGGGAGAGGTCATCCTCTCCAAAGGAAAGACGATGGGCTATCTCGCCCAGCATCAGGATCTGACCGGACACCTTTCCATTTACCAGGAAGTGCTGACCGCGAAACAGAATCTGATTGATATGGAGGAACGCCTCCGTCAGATGGAAAGTGATATGAATACAAAATCCGGTGCAGAGCTGGATGAACTTCTTTCCACCTACACCCGCCTCTCCCATACCTTTGAACTGGAAAACGGATACGCGTACCGCAGTGAAGTCGTCGGTGTTTTAAAAGGTCTTGGCTTTTCCGAGAGCGATTTTGAAAAACAGGTGGACTCCCTCTCCGGCGGTCAGAAGACCCGCGTGGCACTTGGTAAACTGCTGCTCACCAAACCGGACATCATTCTGCTCGACGAGCCGACCAACCACCTCGATATGGACTCGATCTCCTGGCTCGAAACGTATCTTTTAAATTACAGCGGAGCCGTCCTGATCGTCTCCCATGACCGTTACTTTCTCGACCGCGTTGTCACAAAAGTCGTTGAAGTGGACAATAAAAAAGTAACAACTTTTGAGGGAAACTATACCGCCTACAGTCAAAAAAAAGCAATGCTCCGTGAAGCCGCTTACCATGCCTGGGTCAACCAGCAGCAGGAAATCCACCATCAGGAAGAAGTCATTGCAAAGCTGAAATCTTTCAACCGCGAGAAATCCATCAAACGCGCCGAGAGCCGTGAAAAAATGCTGGACAAAATGGATGTGCTGGAAAAGCCGACCGAAGTACGCTCCGATATGCGGATCCGTCTGGAACCGCGCATCACAAGCGGAAACGATGTGCTGACCGTCGAGCACCTCTCCAAAGCCTTCCCGGGACAGACGCTTTTCCAGGATCTGAATTTCGAAATCAAGCGCGGGGAGCGCGTCGCAATCATCGGAAACAACGGAACGGGAAAAACGACGATCTTAAAGATCTTAAACGAAGTCATCCGCCCGGATGTCGGCTCTTTTACACTTGGAAGCCGTGTACAAATCGGTTACTACGATCAGGAGCATCAGGTGCTCCACATGGAAAAGACCATTTTCCAGGAGATTTCCGACGCGTATCCATATCTGACAAACACCGAAATCCGAAATGTGCTGGCCGCCTTCCTGTTTACAAACGACGATGTCTTCCAACCGATTCATACCTTGAGCGGCGGTGAGCGCGGACGAATTTCCCTTGCCAAGCTGATGCTCTCGAACGCCAACTTCCTGATCCTCGACGAGCCGACCAACCACCTCGATATCGTCTCTAAAGAGATTCTGGAAAATGCACTGAAGGACTACACCGGAACGGTGCTATATGTCTCCCACGATCGTTATTTTATTAACCAGACCGCAACCCGGATTCTGGAGCTGACGGGACAGACACTCGTCAACTATATCGGAAATTACGATTACTATCTGGAGAAAAAAGAAGAGCTGACCCGCATCTATGCTCCTGCTGCCGATGCCGCCGCTCCGGAAGAAGCAGCGGCTCCTTCCGAAGCCTCCTCCACAAAGCTGGACTGGAAAGCGCAGAAAGAAGAACAGGCACGTCTCCGCAAGAAAGAAAACGAGCTGAAAAAGACGGAGAAACGAATTGAAGAGCTTGAGACACGCGATTCGGAAATTGATGAGGAAATGTCGAAACCGGAAGTCGCAACGAATGTGGCAGAGTGTGTGAAATTAAGCAAAGAGAAAGCAGAGATTGCCGCGGAACTCGAAGAGCTGTATGAAAAATGGGAAGAGCTTGCCGAATAGGCCTGGTTTTCCCCGGAAAATTCAAAACAGAAAAAGCCGGTCCGGCGCATCCCTTTTTGCGGGAATGCCGGATCGGCTTTCTTTTTTGCTTCGTTTAATTATTTCTCCAGCTCCTCGCGGATGGCCAGGATGAAATCACGGCTGTTTAATACGGTCGGATTTTCCATGGTGGTGATCAGCGCAAGGTCTTTTGTCATTTTTCCGCTCTCGATCGTTGCGATCGTTGCTTTTTCCAGACGGTCTGCAAATGCGGAAAGTTCTGCGTTTCCATCCATTTCCCCGCGTTTTCTGAGTGCGCCGGTCCATGCAAAAATGGTGGCCACGGAGTTGGTGGATGTCTCCTCACCTTTTAAGTGACGGTAATAGTGGCGCTGTACGGTTCCGTGCGCAGCCTCGTACTCGTAATATCCGTGCGGGGATACGAGAACAGAAGTCATCATCGCAAGGGAACCGAAGGCGGAGGATACCATGTCGCTCATGACATCGCCGTCGTAGTTCTTGCAGGCCCAGATAAAGCCGCCCTCTGCTTTCATGATGCGGGCAACGGCGTCGTCGATCAGAGTGTAGAAGTAGGTAATGCCTGCTTCTGCAAATTTCTCTTTGTACTCTGCATCGAAGATCTCCTGGAAGATATCCTTGAAGCGGTGATCATACTTCTTGGAAATCGTATCCTTGCTTGCAAACCACAGATCCTGTTTCGTGGACAGTGCGTACTCGAAACAGCTTCTCGCAAAGCTTTCTATGGAGTTATCCAGATTGTGCATGCCCTGAATGACACCGGCGCCGGTGAAGTTGTGGATCAGCTCTCTTGTCTCGGTGCCGTCCTCAGCCGTATAAACCAGCTCTGCTTTTCCCGGTCCCGGAATGCGCATTTCTGCATTTTTATAGACATCTCCGTATGCATGACGGGCAATCGTGATCGGTTTTTTCCAGTTGCGCACGCACGGCTCGATGCCTTTTACGACAATCGGGGTACGGAAAACGGTTCCGTCGAGCATGGCACGGATCGTTCCGTTCGGGCTCTTCCACATTTCTTTCAGATTGTACTCGGTCATACGCGCTGCATTCGGCGTAATGGTGGCACATTTGACTGCTACACCGTATTTCTTGGTAGCGTTTGCGGAATCTACGGTTACCTGATCGTTCGTCTCGTTTCTGTGTTCCAGTCCCAGATCGTAATATTCCGTTTTCAGGTCAATAAACGGGAGAAGCAGCTCATCTTTGATCATTTTCCAGAGAATTCTGGTCATCTCATCTCCATCCATCTCTACCAGAGGAGTGGTCATCTGAATTTTTTCCATAGTAGGCCTCCTTTTTCTATTCCCGTTTATTGTATAAAGTATCCTATAGCTTGTCAAGTCAAAATTCGCCTGATTTTTTGGCATTTTCCCATAAATTCACACAATTTTTGCAGGATGAGAGGTGTTTTCCTTCATTTTTCTTTTTTTATGCTGCCGCACAGTGTCTCACAGAAGAGACAGAAAACGGTCTGTTTGAAGCATCCCATGCCCCTGACGGTTGCGCGGAAGGCCAAGGTCTCTCGCCGATTCGCAAAGCAGCATTTTCGCCTGGACATTTGTAAGATCCGGAACCCGTTCAAGTGCCAAAGCCACGGCTCCGGACACCCGCGGTGCCGCCATCGAGGTGCCGCTCTTCACCACATATTCCTTCCTGCTTCTTCCAGGCGCGCAGGAAATGAGACGTTTTCCAGGCGCGACAAGATCCGGTTTGCAGACGCAGTCCCGTGTCGGGCCGCATCCGGAGATTCCTCTTCTTGGCTCCAGCAGATCGCCCGCTCCCACGGTGATCACTTTTCTGCTGCTCCCCGGCGCCGTAATACTGCCCGGAGCGGGCCCCAGATTTCCGGCCGCTGTCACAACAGTGATCCCGTCATCCCAGGCGCGCTCCACCGCCTGTACTAGCAGATCATCCACCGTTTTTTCCTGCTCTGTTGTTCCCACTGAAATATTTAAAATGCGGATATTAAGTCTTATTCGCTCTTTGCACACCCAGTCAATCGCCGCGAGGATATCCTGCTTTCTTCCATTTCCCCTTCGGTCCAGAATCTTCACTACGACAAACCGGCATCCCGGTGCCGCACCCTGGTATTTTCCGCCGGACGCTCTTCCACTTCCGCCAAGGATACCACAGACATGCGTTCCGTGTCCATTGTCATCGTAAGGCGTCTCCCGCCCGTACACAAGATCCCGGAAGGCTACAATCCGGCCGTCAAAATCCATATGGGGAAAAATCCCTGTATCCAGCACGGCGGCTGTAATTCCTTTTCCTGTCAGATTTTCCTGCTCTTTCATCCATAAGCCCCTGTGTATTCTTATCTTATGGTATGCAAAAAAGGCTGCCTTTCGCAAAGAACAGCCTTTTTGTTTTTCTTTTCTATACTTAAAACTGAATCTGCTTTTCCCCTTTCCGTTTCCAGAGAGCTGCTGCAAGCGGGATGCCGCAGAGCTCAGCCAGGACAAAGGCGCCCCATATCAGATTCAGGTTTCCAAATCCTTTGAGAAGAAATGCAAACACCAGCGGCAGAATCGCCTGGCGTGTCATGGATATGTACATACTTTCTTTTCCAAGGGAAAGTCCCTGCAACGCCGCCTGATAGATCAGGCCTGGAATCGAAAGCAGATAGGCCACTGCCAGAATGCGGAGCGCCGGAACTCCGATGCGCATCAGATTGTCCGAGGCATCAAAAAGTTTCAGTACAACGCCAGGACAGAATTCCAGCACGGCAAAAAAGATAAGAAACAGTCCGCCGCCGTAAAGAATGCCGTACCGGATCGACTGACGGATTCTTTCTTTTTGCTTTGCGCCGTAATTGTACGCTACAATCGGAATCAGACCGTTTGTGATACCGTGAACACCGACGGTTGTAATATTCTGAATCTTTGTGCACACACCAAAAGCAGCAACTGCCGTCGAAGAAAAGGTAATAATAATCGCATTCATCGCCATATTGACAACCGAGGTCAGGATCTGTACCAGCGTGGACGGAAAACCGACTTTTATAATCTCACGCACACTCACCCAGTCCGGTTTCAGTGTAAAAGCAAACGGAATTTCCGGGTTCCACTTTTTATTGATTACCATTCCGGCAAGGCAGCCCATAAACTGACCGATGACGGTTGCAAGCGCAGCTCCGGCCGTCTCCATCCGCGGAAGGCCGAACCAGCCGAAAATAAAGATCGGATCGAGAATCAGATTTGTCAGCGATGCGGCGGAAAGTGTAAAAATAAAAAGGTGCGCTTTTCCGCTTGCCATAACAAACCGGTCAAAGACCCACTGTCCCATCTGGCCGAGAGACGCGATCATACAGATACTTAAGTATTGGATGCCATACGCTGCGATGGCTTCATTGCCGCCGGACTGACTTTCAAAATAGATCCGGGCAAATGCGATACATAAAATACTGTTTAAAATCCACGAGCAGAATGCAAGAAAAAGCGCGGCGCTCGCTGCATCTTTTACCTTTTTCTGATTCTTTTCTCCAAGTGCCCGGGAAATGACGGCGTTCAGGCCGACCGCATTTCCAAGACCGAGCGATGATACAATGAGCTGCATCGGAGCCGCCAGGGAAATTGCCGTCAGTGCATCCTCAGAAACCCGCGCAACGAACACGGAATCCACGAAGTTGTAAAGCGAATTAATCAGAAGTGACAGCATCAGCGGCAGCGCCATGGAAATCACCAGACGGCTGACCGGGATCGTTCCCATTTTGTTTTCTTCCATAAAAACCCTCTCCTGTTCTTTTGTTTTTGCTGTTTCCAGTGTAGCGTGAATTTCCGGAAAGATCAAATACTTATCTTCGATACAGCAAAATAGTTTTTAGCTATACTTTATAATTTTTTCACCTGCAGAAACTGCCACCGGCAGCTCTCTTCGAATGCAGCGCAGCGAAAAAGGGGAATCTAACCCTTTTTATCGTATGTATCGCAACAAAAACAGGAAGATATCTGCCGAAACGATTTCGGTAAATATCTTCCTGTACTTTTTTCAAAAGCTTTTCAAAACTATTACTTCTGCTGCTCCATTCGCTTCAATTCCGGCAGAACCAGAATCAGCATGGTGATAAAGCAGAGACTTCCGCCGATTACGTTTGATACCGGTTCGGCAAGGAAGACACCGTCCGTTCCCATGTGGAGTACGTACGGCATCAGATAGGTGAGCGGTACAACAATGAATACTTTTCGGAGCAGAGAGAAAAAGATCGCCTGTTTCTTTTTATTCAGAGATTTGAATACGGTCTGTCCAATGTACTGCAGATCCATGAAAATGAATGCTGCAAAGTACTGCTTCAGAGCCGGAACCGCATCTGCTGTCAGTACCGCATCCGAACTGAAAATACCGATCAGCGCATGCGGCGCCAGAACAATCACGCTCCACATCACTGCGGTATAGCCGAGGATCATCGCACTCATGACACACATCGCCTTGCGCACGCGGGCCGGACGGCGTGCACCGTAATTATAGCTCAAAATCGGAGAAGTTCCCTCATTCATTGCATAGATCGGTGTCTCGACGAGCTGACGCACGCTCGATACAATCGTCATAACAGAGATGTAAATATCACCGCCGGTCACAGAGAGTACGTTGTTGCAGCAGATCGTGACAAGGCTGTTGGTCAGCTGCATGATAAATCCCGCGGTACCGAGGCTGACAATATTTTTCGCATAGCCTGCACACTCAGAAATTTCATCTTTCCGCACAAAGCGCACTTTCAGTTCCGATTTTCGGGTCAGGAAATACAGAACGAACACGGCGGAAAGTGTCTGGGAAATCACAGTTGCAATCGCAGCCCCCTGCACACCAAAGCCAAATACAAAGATAAACAGCGGGTCAAGCAGCAGGTTTGCGACCGCTCCGATCGTGACGGAAAGCATGCCAACGGTCGAGTAGCCCTGCGCGTTGATGAACGGGTTCATGCCGGTTGCCACCATCGACGGCAAAGTTCCGATCAGATAAATCATCATATAAGGATACGCGTATACCATCGCATCTGCCGATGCACCGAACAGCGACAGCAGTGGACGGGCAAACAAAAAGCCGATCACCATCAGTATGACAGCACAGACACATACCATGGAATACGACGTATTCATAATACGTTCCGCCTTTTTTTGATCATTCTTTCCACGCTCAATCGAAAACAGCGGAGCGCCGCCGCTTCCAAACAAGTTGCTGAATGCTGTGATGATAACGATCAGCGGAAAACACAGACCGACTGCACCGAGTGCCGCCGTTCCTACCTCCGGGATCCGCGCGATGTAGACGCGGTCTACAATATTGTACAGCAGACTCAAAATCTGAGCAACCAGCATCGGGAGCGCTGCCCCGAGGATGTTTCCGGTTACGGTTCCATGTTCGAAATCAATTCGTTTCATTTGTTCCCTCATTCCCTTCTTTTTCACTTGCTTTTCAGTATAGCATGGCGTATTCTATATGTAAATTATTGTTTTTATATTGAAATTAAATAATTTTTATATATTTTTTTCAGGAGGATTTTTATGGAACTTCGACAACTCGAATACTTCCGCGCCATCGTGGATGCGGGAACCATCAGCGGGGCGGCACGGGTGCTGCATATGACACAGCCGCCGTTAAGTTATCAGATCAAAATGCTGGAGGAAGAGCTTCAGGTTCCTCTTCTCATCCGCGGCACGAAGAAAATCACTCTGACCGAGGCAGGAAAAACACTGTATGAACAGGCAGGAACGCTTCTGATGTTTGCGGATCTCACCAGGCGCGAAGTCGTAAAATCCAGTCAGTCTGCGACACTCCACATCGGCATGACGCCATCCACCGTTTCACTGCTCGCCGACTATCTCCTGCGATTTTCCTGGAAATACCCGCACATCCATTTCGATGTCCACGAAGGTTCTACCTTTGCTTTAAAAGACCAGCTCGAAAATCACATGGTGGATCTCACCACGCTCCGCACGCCAATCGTTTTAAATGGCTGCGAGACGAAGACCCTTTTAAAAGAGAGCATCACCGCCATGGCACTCCCTTCTCACCCGCTTTTTGCCGGGCGTGAAACCCTTTCGCTTACAGAACTTGCCGAGCAGCCGCTGATTCTGTCGAACCGCTACCGGAAATACATGCTCTCCGCTTTCGAGCAGGCAGGTCTGTTCTGCGATATCTATCTCACCTGCGAGGACGCCCGCACGGCAATGACAATGGCAGAAAAAGGCCTTGGCATCGCTCTTCTGCCGGCCTCCATGCTGAATCTTTCCCATAAATTAAAGGCCTGCACCATCACAGATGCAGACCTTACAACCGAAATCCTGCTTGCCTGGCGCAAGGGGCGCCTTCCGTCTGAACTTCGGGCTTTTCTGGAATTGTGGGATGAAAATGACTCCCTCAATAATCAAATTCATGTTCCCCAACCGTAATCGTCTGCGTCAGTTTTTCATTCTGATACGGTTTACGGATCTCAATTAGATTCAGAACGGTGTAACCACGCTTTCTCAAAAATTCAATCATCCTGTGGTTATTGGGATGGACATAGTTGTAAACCGTATCGTTTCCATAAGAAGCTGCAATTTCTTCTGCCTTGCCATGCAGTGCGGCAGCGACTCCCTGCCGGCGGTACTCTTCTCTGACAAAGATGGATTCCACCCACACCACCTCGCTCTCAATACGACAGACAACATAACCTGCGTATTCGCCATGCACCGTAGCGGCAAACACTGGAAATCCTGCTAAAAGGTATTCCTTCATTTCTTCCCGTCCGTCTTCCACGTTCGGTTTTGATGCAATTCCTTTATAGGAACGCAGTTCTACTCGAAACAGCGCAACCATTTCTGCAAGGGCATCGTTTACCTGCCTGATTTCTACCAGTTCTATTTTTTTCATGGTTTCTCTCTCCTGCCACTGTCGTTCTTTTTCCTATTTGCAATTCGTCTCGCTGCTCATATCCGTGATCGAAGTATATCAGGCTTCTTTTCTCTTGCGAAACAAATATTCATCCAATTGTTTCCGAATCGTTTCCGGTATTTCTCTTGCCACCGGGCAGACCGCTGCGTTTGCGAATCTTCCGGTAAATACTGTCAGGAAATCAATATCTTTTTGCAGCTGCTCCATCGACATCACATCTTTGACATCGTAGCGGCAGTGAATCGGGGCGACATTTCCGTTGGCAATACGCGCAAACGAAACAGCCGGAACCCCATGATCGGCAAATGGTGTGGAATCACTGGAATAGACGCCGTTTTCTGCCGCAATTGGAAATCCAACTTCTGCAGCCATATAGCTGATGTAATGGGTAAGCTTTTCTTCTGCCGATACACAGGCGATAAATTTTCCCATATACGTTCCGATCATGTCCAGATTGATGTTCAGTACTGTTTGTCTCAGTTCTTTTTCATGATCTCTGACATACGCTTTTGATCCTAAAAGTCCTCTTTCTTCGCTTCCGCAGAATACAAACCGAAGACCATAATTCAGCTCTTTCCCTTTCATCTGCTCCATGATTCCAAGAAGCCCTGCGCATCCGCTCATGTTGTCATATGCACCATGCGAAAGCGATGTCGTATCATAATGCGCGCTTAAAACGATCCATTCTTCTCTTTTTCCCGGCAATTCTGCAATCACATTATGGGATTCTCCATCGTATTCCTTCTGCCGGATTTCCAGACGGATCTGTTTTACTTTATTTTTCACAAGTTCTACTGCCTGTGCGGAGTGAATCATAGCGCAGAGCACTTTCTTTTCCTCTCCGACAACGGCTTCCCGAAGATCTCTCTGATCAATGTCTGTATGTGGGTAATAGCTGTTTCCATATTGGAACAGAATCGCTTTCGCGCCTGCTTTCATCAAATCCTGGTACGCAAAAAATCCGATTCCCTGCGTATCCATCAGCACAATTTTATCTTTTGCACCGGCAACGGAAACCGGATCGGTTCCCGGCATATAGTAGAGTTCGCCTTCCACGCTTCCGCTTCCGCAGCATGTGAGCGCTTTGCATGGAATTCCCATCCCGTCTGCATACAAATGTGCCTCTTCGATTTCGCCCATTGCAACGCGGAAACTTTCCAGTTCTGCCGGGACTCCTAATGTCTCGCACTGCTCCTTTAAATAATTTGCAACCTGCAATTCTTCTTTTGTGCCGCTTGCATGCACAAAATCTGTCTGGTCAAAAATAGATTGTAATTTCATTATATTTACCTTCCCTTTCTTCCTTTAGTCAAGCGGATATTCGCAATCCGCTTTCGCTACTTGCTCATAACCAAAATCGAAATCCCATTTGTAAGCGCAAGCCAGATTTTCATGATTTACGCTTTTCCATGTTGCGCCCAAATATCAGAGAGACTCCATCAACCCTTTGATTCCCCGTTCTTTATAGATATCTTTATAGTATTGGACCTCATCTTTAATCAATTCATCGATCACCTGCATGCCAAGCAGTTCCACCGGCGCCTGGTCATCTGTGAGGATATAATTTCCTTTTTGATATTCTGTAAGATTTGAAGCAACTTCCTGCATCATATTTTTCAGATTTGCATTTGTAAGTTCGCCTGTATGCTTCGTCAGATTCTTTCCGATGTCCGGATCGTCCGACGCAAAGAGTTCCCGGTTGGATGATCCCGCCACATCGACGATAACCTCGGTAGTAAAGACACTTCCAATCGTATCTGAAAGGTACTGATTGATGTTTCCCTCTTTCGTTCCTCGCATATTCATATTTACCACCATGACGCCATCGTCCTTCAGATGCGATTTCACCAGCGCAAAGAACTCTTTCGAGGACATCTGGAATGGAATTGTGATGTCCTGATATGCATCAACCATAATCACATCATATGCTTTCTGCGAGGCGTTTAAAAACGCTCTTCCATCGTAAGTAGTCACCGGAACATCCTCTGAGAGTGAGAAATATTTCCGAGAGAGATCCGTGATCTTCTCATCAATTTCTACGCCTTCGATATTCATGTCCCCAAAATATTTCCTGCACTGTGTGGCGTAGGTTCCCGTACCCATGCCAAGGATCAGCACATCCATCTGATCTGTCGGCTTGTCTTTGAGCATAAGCGGCGCCGCCATCGCATAATCATAGTACATTCCGGTCAGTTCATCCTGCTTCATATAGACAGACTGTACGCCAAACAGAACATTGGTAGACAATGCTACTCTCTCATCATTTTCGTACACCTGAAGATAGTTGTATACAGACTCTCCCTCATATGTCAGGTTGTTTTCCCAGAATGCGAAGGAATCGGAATAACCTGTTCCACAGCAGAACGCGAAAATAAGTACCGATGCAATCACTTTCTTTTTCCCTGCTTTTTCCATCACAAAATACACGATGGATAACGCAAGTAAAATTCCCGCAAAGATCAGAAAAGTGATCGATGTTCCAACCGCAGGGATCGTAACAAACGTCGGCACAAAGGTACCAATAATGCTGCCGATCGTATTGAATGCTCCCAGTGTTCCCACCGTTTTTCCGTTATCATCCAGATTGCTCACCGAATATTTGACCAGCGACGGAGTTACCGTACCCAGTAAAAATAACGGGAACACAAAAATTACCATACAGGCCACAAACGCAGCCAGGATCAGAAAATTGTTATTTACGGAAAAAATCAGAACCGCAGAAATGCCAACAATGATATATTTTCCGACCACGGGAATTAACGCAATCCATAAAGCAGCTACGATGATACGTCCATAGAGCTTGTCCGGATTGGGCGACTTGTCCGCCGTTCTGCCTCCATAGATATTTCCCAGTGCCATAGCAATCATGATGGTTCCGATGATGATCGTCCATACAATCTGTGAAGAACTAAAATACGGGGCAAGCAGCCTGCTCGCACCAAGTTCTACCGCCATCACAGACATTCCGGAAAAAAATTCTGTCAGATACAAAAATAACTTGTTTTTTAAGATGCCACGATTTTTTCTTTCCATGTCGACTCCTTTTTTATTTTATCTTTTTGCTGCCATCATGCCGGCAAAAGAGTGAAACATACCGCAAAATGGAACGCACAGAATGCGGAAATGATTTTTCAAACGCGCTCTACTATCATACTATAGACTTCTTTGGAATTTTGCAATATATTTTTCCATGACTCTTAATGTCCAAACAGCCATCCCATAATTTTTTCATCCCGACAGAACAGATAACCGCCTCCGTGCTGATAAGTCACTTTCGTTCCTGCAAAGTAATTTTTCTCTTTTATATCCAGTACCAGCAAATTGTCTATTTCGGATTTTGCTAAACCCTGCTCTGCATACAGCTCATATAAAATCTGATACGCTTCTTTAAACGGTTCTGATCCATAATATTCATCACTTTCGCCAATCACAAAATAGACCGGTGTTTTTGCCTCTGTCACCGGTTCATATACTCCATCCCATTTGGAGCTGCACATGAGCGCTGCAGTAAACAGTTCCGGCTTTTTTCCCAGGATCAGCGCCAGCGTTTCTCCTCCGCCGGAATAGCCGTTACTATATACTTTTCCGGATTGATCTTATAATTCTCAAGAAGATACTACGTCAGCTCGATTGCCTGATCCGCGGATGTCTCACCCCAGTCATTTAACTGCGGTGCTACGATAATTATCTCCGAATTGTATTTTTGTGCCTCAAAACCAAAATCCTCTGTCCTGATATTTTCCCCCACACCTTGAAAGTACAGTCCCTGATAGCCGGGCAGTGTTACATATAATGCATATTCTTTTGTTCCGTCATAAGAATCCGGAATATATACATTATAATGAATATCCCCCTCCTGCTCCGAATGCAGGACACAATCCAGGATAAATCCCCGGTATTTCTCACTTCCTATGGTAACATTTTCCACTTTTTCCGGTTCTGCTGCCCCTTCTGATGCTGCTGTTCTTTCTGTTTCTTCCAGCTCTGTCATTTCTTCTGTATCCTTTGAATCCTCTATCTGTTCAGATCCCGCTGCCGGAACATCCATATTCCTTTTTCCAGCGCTTTTAAAAAACTGTCTGGATAGCAGAAGCGATATAGCAAAAATAGCAAAGCAAACCGTAATCAGCATTATTTTTCTTTTTGTCATAATGTGAATTCCTCCTTTTTTTACTATTTTTAATCATAGCAAAACGAGACCTCCATAAGAAGTCTCGTTTTTTTTCAGTCATAACCTTTCCGTTTATTCTTCTGGTCAAAGCTCTACCACTTTCGTTGCCAGCTTTTTGGCAAACCTTGCATCATGCTCCACGATCAGCATCGTTGGCTGGAACTGCGCAATCAGTTTCTCAATCTGCATCCGTGAAAATACATCAATATAATTCAGCGGTTCATCCCACAGATAGAGATACGCAGGTGTTAAAAGGCTGGCAGCAATCAATACTTTTTTCTTCTGTCCCTCGGAAAATTCCTCCATGTTTTTTACAAACTGTTCTCTGTCCAGATCCAGGCTGCGCAACATGGAAAGGAGCATTGGCTCATCAATTTCCTGCTTTTTGGCAAATTCTTTCAGTGTTCCGGACAGATGCGAGGTATCCTGGTTGATATAGGAAATGACGAGATTTGAGGCAATCGAACAGGTACCCGTTGCCATTATATTTTCGCCGGAAAGATTTTCGCATCCGGACATCGTAATTTTCCGCTTTTCGATTCCGCCATTGGAAGAATTTTGCAGGTTCTGCGTCAGAATATACTTGATCAGGCTGGATTTTCCACAGCCATTTTTTCCTTTCAGAAAAACACGGTCTCCTTGTTTCAGTTCAAAATTCAATCCGGTGATCACATGTTCTTTTCCATCCCGATATTTTAAGGAAAAATCCCTGCATTCGATCAGCCGTTCTTTGTAATGGGAAAGCGGCATAATCTTTAAATCTTTTACCGTTTCGATATCTTTTAACAGCCCTTCCTTTTTCTCGATCTCCCGGTCCATTCTCTCCTCGTACGCTTTGACGCGCGACTGCATTTTCTTCGTCTTTGCTCCGATATACGATCGTGTCGATATCGATCTGTCATGTTCTTTGGCTGGATCATATCCAATCTTGGTATTTTCATTTTTTTCTGCCCAGCGCGAAGAACAGTCGGCGGCTGCCTTTAGTTTTCCAATTTCTTTTACACGTTTTTCATGTTCCATTCTGGCAAAATGATCTGCTTTTTCCTTGTTTTCCCACCAGCTGGAAAAATTGCCGCTCTGTACTTCGATCGAGGCCCGGTTTAAAACCAGCACATGATCGATGCAGGCATCCAGCAGATCCCTGTCGTGGGATACCAGAATAAATCCTTTTTTTGACGCCAGATATTTTTTGATAATCTCTCTGGCGTCCTGATCCAAATGGTTGGTGGGTTCATCGATCAGCAGAAAATCATTTTCACCGGAAAAAAGGACTGCAAGCATAACCCTGGTCCGCTCCCCAAAGCTTAACGTACCAAATGGTCTGTACAAAAGTTCTGCGTCCATATCCAGTTTTTCCAATTCACAAAGAACTCTCCAGCTCTCTACTCCCGCTTTCCAGTCTTCCATCAGCTCCGCTGCTGTCCGTTCCAGATCTTTTTGTTTCACCGGATACGGAAAATAATCGAAGACAACCGAGCGGGTGATCGCTCCCTGGTATTCGTATTTTCCCAGGAGTAACTGAAGAAACGTTGTCTTTCCCTTTCCGTTTCTTCCCACAAAACCAAGCTTCCAGCTGGTGTCGATTGAAAACGATACATTTTCAAAGATTGTATCATAACTTCCTTCATACCCAAAAGTTAGATTACTGACATTGATCTGTGCCATAAAAACTCCCTTCTGCCTGTTTTTCTTTTTCTCACGTATAAAAAATTCTGCCTAGAGTATTTAAAAAGCGAGCCCGCTTTGCGTACGCAAAACAGACCCGCATCCTAAACAGACACAGCGTGCATGGCACTGGTGTCGGAACATAACGAATCGTCTGAGTATCTAATTTAAGCGTACACAAAATAACCTGTTTCAAACAGGTCCTATCAAAATACAATTGTGTTTTCCAGCTTAAATTATTTCAGATACATTCCCTCACCTTTACACGTTCATGTTCTTTCTTTTTTTCTAGTTAGCAACCACCAGTTCAACTGGTGGTTTATTATTAGCCCTCCAAAGGG
>NZ_QUGQ01000049.1:0-1909 GCF_003479155.1 Blautia sp. AF19-1 | reverse complement strand
GGAGGTGTGCGCCAGTTCGGTGCCGAATATATAGTTGGTGGGAATCCAGTCTGGTAAGACCTAGCAAGTCGCCAGTACCGAGTCCTTGGAGCATCGAAGGCTAACAATGATGTTTAAGCGTAGGACAGGGAACAGGAACGCCGTAATGCGAAAGCGTGAAGTGATTGAGCTTCGTTAGAATTATCGATTGTGTGGGGTGGTCTGCTACCTCCTTGGGTCACCAATAAGGAATAATCGCTAAGCGAGATTATGAAAACACACCGGAGTCCCAGAGCACGGCATACCTGATATAGTTATATTCGACATACCTGGGAGACCTGGACAGTTCTGGACATGAGCCAGTAGGGAGTATCGGCCAATGCAATGGTGAGTACGAACGAAGACTGTTGAGGAGTCGGATTCATCCATAGTACCGATGAAGGAAGTAATGACTCTGGAGGGAAGGGATGGACAATAAGTCGCTTTTGCAATCAAAACATAGAAAGCACAGGAGGCAGACATTCTATGGAAAAAGAGAAAGCAGAAATAGCCAGTCTCGTAGAAAAATATGGAAGAGTCCAGTCGTTAATGAAATACGTCAACAAGGATACGCTCAAAGAATCTTACAGCAAACAGCCAAAAGGTAAAGCGGTGGGAGCAGACGGAGTTACAAAGGAAGAATACGGGAAGCGGTTGGAAGAAAATATTGAAAATCTGATAGTAAGAATGAAGAAATTTTCCTACAAACCATACCCGGTACGCAGAGCCTATATTCCAAAAGGAAATGGGAAAATGCGAGGACTGGGAATCCCGTCATTTGAAGACAAAGTGGTTCAGGGTGTTTTCAAGGAAATACTTGAGGCGATATATGAGCCGAAGTTCAAAGAGTTTTCCTACGGTTTTCGTCCAAATAAGAGCTGTCACGACGCAATCCAGAGGGTAAATAAACATATCATGGCAGATAAGGTAAATTATATAGTGGACGCTGATATTAAAGGCTTCTTCGATAACATAGACCATGAGTGGATGATTAAATTTCTGGAACACGATATAGCTGATAAGAACTTTATACGATATATCAAAAGATTTCTGATAGGCGGAGTCATGGAAGACGGAAAGCGGCTGGAAACAGAATCAGGAACGGTACAAGGCGGGCTGATTTCGCCAGTGCTTGCAAATGTGTACCTGCACTATACGTTAGACACATGGTTTGATTATGTGAAGAAACACGAGTTTAAAGGAGAAATGTATATGGTACGCTACGCAGATGATTTTGTTTGCCTGTTCCAATACGAGAATGAAGCACGAAAGTTCTATCAGCTTCTGATTGAAAGACTGAAGAAATTCGGACTGGAAATCGCAGAGGACAAAAGCAGGATACTACCCTTTGGCAGATACAAGGGAACAAAAGAAAGCTTTGATTTTCTGGGTTTTACGCATTACAATGCGAAAAGCCATTGGGGGAAATACTGTGTACTGCACAGAACAAGTAAAAAGAAGCTGAAAATAAAACGAGAGGAAGCCAAGAAATGGATATGGGAGCACATGCATGAAAGCATAGCCGACACGGTAGAGACACTGAATATAAAGTTAGCAGGGCACTATCGCTACTATGGAATCTATGGGAACTATATAGGACTCATAAAATATTTTGTGTATGTGAGGCAGGAAGTCTGGAAGAGTAAACGTCGCAGAGACCAGTCTTATTGGCTGACATGGAAAAAGTATCGGGAGATTTTAAAGATACATCCATTGGAAACTCCGAAGATATATGTAACAAGTGCTTATTAGGCGAAAGGCTTATTGAAGAGCCGTATGCCTTAATAGGGCATGTGCGGTTCTGTGAGGGGCTTTTGAGACTTGAACCTCTCATCGCAAAAGAATATAGATGAAAGGAAGTGAAAAAGTCGAGACAAAGTCTACTCGACGG
>NZ_QUGQ01000048.1:0-2071 GCF_003479155.1 Blautia sp. AF19-1 | reverse complement strand
ATATCTAATCCATTTCGGAATAAATATCTTCTGCTTTTAAGTTAATGACATTGCTAAGACAATAGGTATTTCACTATCTCTTAGAGGATTTTTCTTTACTTTAAATGGTATCTGGTAATATTTTTCCAGTTTTCCGGGAAACCCATTTTATTCAATAATTCCGTTTCGCTTATATGCTCTACCTCTCTGTTTACTCGGTCAATCTCTTTTATAAGCTTTCTTTTAAATTCCAGAAAATCTTTTCCAGGTAATAGATATCTAAAAGCAATCACCACAGCAAACAAATCCTGTTTTCCTTTTTCATACTGATTCCCACTCTGTGGCAATAAAAGTTTTTTATGAAGCGGTGTATCCGCAATAGCATCTACTGTTCTGTATGTAAACAGTCGTTCCCCATGGGCACATACATTCCTATACTTAGTGAGAACAGATAGAAACTGCTCCATCTGATGCTGATTCAAAGGTTCAAAGTTTTTTGATACTTTTGATTTTAAAGATTGAGGAAATACTCGAAACATTTTTGATAAGTTTCCAAACGTAAGTACATTTGCCAAAACCCATAATGGAATTTCACCATATGTCTTGCGGTAATAGTTGATATATGTGTAATCTGTGGTCGTTGTTGCCCGTTTCAAGGTCGCTATCAACTTTACGATTGTTGCATGATTTCTTTTTGTATGATTATAATTATTAGCATCCAGGTACTGCTTCTGCTCTGCTCCATACATTTCAGTAAAATAGTATGACATCAAAGAACGCATCTGTCGCTCAATCTGCAGTAAATATTTAAAGAACAACTCTCTAAGCTCTGCATCAAACTTATACAGACTGACTATTTCTTCAAAACTTGTTCCTACTTTATATTTCTTTGTATTCGATATTCTAAAAAGATGTTTATATCCTCCCATAAGAGGAAAATATCCTATTTGACGTAACATCTCTTCCGCATATTCTCTGTCTTTTATTTTTATTCCCTTTTCATCACTGATCCAGGAAACCTGGTCACTAAAAGAAGAGAATTTTTTCGGTGTCTGCATATCATTTCTCCTTAAAACAAAAGAGGGAGAGACCCGCAGGCTCTCCCCCGCCTGTAGGCTTCGCAAGTTTCTACAGAACGATCACTGAGCTTAGTATACGTCATTTTAAATGTCCTGTCAATACGCCAAAACATTCTTAGCCATACCCGCTCAGAAGTATTCTATGCTGTTTTTTCTTCCTTATTCTGTTTTTCTTCCTCCAACTCCCGGAGGACTTCTTCGCCGTACTTATCAATCATCCGTACCAGAAAATCAATGCACCGCTCAAATTCAATATTCTGTTGCATAAGCTCCTCCCGTCATTGTTTTGATCTGAGCTTATTTTACAGAACCTGCCGGAAAACCACATTGAATAGAAATTGATTGTAAATTGACACAATCAATTTAAAAATATCCGCATTTTCTTGAATCGAATATATGTTCGCGTTATGATAGATATACTTAATCTTAACTACGAAAGGGGAATTTCTATTGAATCGATGCGATTTTTCTTCTATTAGCACTTGCTTAAAAAATCATATCAGCGAAAGTAATCAAATGAGTCAGCCTGATTTTTTATACGAATTATTTGAAGATTTTATGGATGATCCGGCAAATCAGGATTTTTCTATGGATAATGGTCTGGTTTGTCGTTGGCTGACCGGTCAAGCAAAGATCAGTCCCAAAATATCTGCCTACTATTCCAAACCCAGTAATCAGAAAAAACTGGCAGAAACCATTCACCAGAATCTGCTTCCATTGATGTCTGACTGCAATATGGCTATGCAGGATATATACACATTATTTATACAAGATGACACCATCTCCGATGCCAAAAAGAAAAATCTGGCTTCTCTGTACAAACCAGCCAGCTCACGTCTGCTTTTTCTTGCAAAGCTGATTTCTTTTGGCATGGAGCGACAATTTATCAAACGTGATACTAAAAATCAAAAATTAATTGCCGGAGGTGCCCTGTCACCCATTGTGCTGGATTATATTATGGACAGTGAGGTTCCGAAACCATGCCGTCATTTTATCGGAAGAGATAAAGAACT
>NZ_QUGQ01000047.1:0-2124 GCF_003479155.1 Blautia sp. AF19-1 | reverse complement strand
CTGCCGGACGGAAGTTTTATTCGTTCCCCATTTTCGTCAAGGTCATAAACCTTGCGGCTCTTGGGAAGCCATTTCCCATGTTCGTCCATTGCCCTCATAGTGAGCAGGACATGGGCGTGGGGATTGTGTCCCGGCGGGTGGGGGTCATGGATGGCAAAGTCAACAATCATCCCTTTGGAAACAAACTGCTGTTCACAAAACTCCCGGACAAGGACAGCATACTGGTCGGGCGGTATCTCTCTGGGGATGGTCAGCACCCACCGCCTTGCAAGCTGGGAGTTCCATTGCTTTTCCACCGCTTCGGCGGCGTTCCATAAGGTATTGCGGTCTGCATACGACCGTGGGGCGTTTGCCGGGAGCAGAATTTCATTGTGGACAATACCACGCTTTTCCGGGTAGTGCTTCACTTGCTGGTCGTATTCACAGAACAGCTTTTCGCCGCTTTGGTAAGCAGCGGCGGCAACCGCAGACTGTCGCTGGCTGCGCTGAACAATCGTGATTTCGTTGTGTGGGCAGGGCATTTCGTGTCCCTCCTTTCGGTAATTGGTGGATGGGGTGGCGTTTTACCACCTCATTTTGGGCAGAAAAAAAGCAGGAGACCTTTTTCAGATTTCCTGCTTGGTGTGCCGCTTTGTGGGCGGCGGATATTTAGTTGTAAAAGTTCGGGAGCAAGTTGACCCGATGTGTGAGTGGCAAACTTGAAGTTGTCAGTCCTTCTTGTTCTTTTCAATAGCACTAATGGTGCAAGCAAAACCTGTAATCATTGAAAGTAGTATTGCTCCACCCATTGCTTCGTTCATTCCAGCACCAAAGAAAAAACCGACCACCGCCGCAATTACCATAAGAATGATTGAAATCATTACTCTCATAATATATACCTCCATAACTTAGAATTTTCTACTCTTATCAATAACCCCAAGTCATCAGATTCCATTCTCCGCCTTCACTCCGTGCAAGCCACCATGACCAAGTGTATTCTTCGTTAGCCTCCCATGCACCGCCACCTTTTTTCGGCGAACGAAAACTGCTTTCAAATGCAATACATTGCGTAAAGGCTTCTTTATTATCATCCGTTCTTAAATCGTTCATCCATTCAATGTTATCTGCATTGTTGCATTCTTCATCCGGCATATAAGAAAGGCTATGCAATTCACAGCCCTCAAACGAAGCGAACTGCTTTTTTATAATCTCAATGGCAGAATCTATTTCTTCTTTTGAATAAACGGAAGATGCTCCATAATCAATTTCCACTTTTGATGTATCACCGTTCTTTCCGCATCCGGCAAAGAGAAGAACCAGCACAATGCAAAGCGTTACGGTTATAATCTTTTTCATAGTGAATACCTCCAACTCCCGATTTCTCATTGACTTCATTATACTTTATTCGACCCTCAAAGTACAGAGAGATTTTGTAAAACTTGTCGGCTGGGAGCAGCTTGCAACGCAAGGTGTCCCCAGATGGCAAGTCCACAAAAGGGTAGCTGGCGGTAGCCAGCGCAGGGGAAGCGTAGCGTCCCCTGTTTGATTTGGAGCAGACCATGACTGCGGAAAATCACAGCCCTCCGGTGAGGAGCCTTCGGAGAACGCAATGCACCAACCTCTGGGTGGTGTATAATTGCGCCCTTAGTAAACTAAGGGGGTTCCGGCATCTCCCGTTCCAGCAGTTTTTTCAATAGTTCCTGCGTGTCCTGTCTGTGAAAAATGAGTTTCAACAACAGCATGACATCATCATCTGTCAGGCGTTCCGGCTCTTGCAGAAAACTTTCCAGCATACCGCCACGGGTACAGAGCCGGTGCGTCCGTTCCTTTCGGGTAAGCTGTTTCAACTGGTGCTGCAATGCCTTTTCATCATTGATGGCTTTCCGCAGTTTCTTTTCGCTTTTTTCCAACTCCCGATTGAGTTTTTCCAGCTTTGAGGTATCAGGCAAGGGCAGCGTCCTCCTTTCCCGGTATCAGCACATAAATCCGGTTTGGTTCTCCAATGCCCTGACGCACCCGCATGATAAGTCCGGCAGTTTCCAGTTCATTCAGAGAACGCTTGACCGTCATGGAGCTGCGGGACAGGACTGCGGCAATGGCTGTGACAGGGAAGCAGACAAAGAGGATTCCGTTCTCGTCCTCCTG
>NZ_QUGQ01000046.1:0-2373 GCF_003479155.1 Blautia sp. AF19-1 | reverse complement strand
CCCTTTGGAGGGCTAATAATAAACCACCAGTTGAACTGGTGGTTGCTAACTAGCTGTTGTCTCTTGTGGAGTTGGCATTGGAGGGGAATTGATTGAAGAAAATAATACCAAAAGTAAAGACAGTTTTGAAAATAAAACTACATATAAAAAGAAAAAGTGGTTTAATAGTCTTTCTGGCTTTAACAAACGTAATAGTAGCAGTGCTAAGACTAAGTAAGTATTCTTTTCAAAAGGCCTGCTTGAAGAGAGAAATTCGTTGGCCAGATTTGGGAAATGCTGATGATTGGCAATACAAAATTCTCACAGAAGCATAAAAAATAAAAATTGAGTCCAATAGAAAGATTACAATTGCAGCTTCTGATGGGATAGAGTTGGTTGGTCACTATTATGAAAGAAAAAAGAATGCACCTTGTATAATCTTTATTCATGGGCTTTGGTCAAACTGCTATACAAATGGTGTGCCGATTTACAGAATTACAGAAGAAAATGGATGGAATCTACTGTTGGTAAGTTTGCGGGCACACGGAGAGAGTGGAGGAAATGTTTCAACGCTCGGTGTTTTAGAAAAATATGATTGTCGTGATTGGGTGAACTGGGTGGTTTCCGAATATGGCGAGCAGACGCCAATATTTCTCATGGGAATTTCCATGGGAGGAGCGGTAACACTTATGAGTAGCGATTTAGGATTACCTGAATCAGTTTGTGGAATTATTGATGACGCTGGTTTTACATCTCTGCTAGAGATGATAAAAGCAAATAGTAAAGAAAAAATTCATCATAAAATATTGTCAGATTTATTTACGCAGTTTGCAAATGTAGGAACAAAAATCTGGGGCGGATTTGACTTGAAAGAAGCAAACGCATGTGTTGCAGTGTCTAAGACAAGTGTGCCAGTTCTAATTATTCATGGAGACAAGGATAAGCAAGCACCGGTATCTATGGCGTATAAAATTTACGATAGTTGCAAAAGTGAAAGAGAGTTGTATATAGTTTCAGGGTCAGAACATACAGATTGCTATAGATCGAATCCTGAGAAATACGAAAGTATTGTTTCCGAATTCCTTAAAAAACATATTCCGACTAATTGATGCAAGATCCTTTTACAATTTCTTACGATTTAAGGAAGGTAGGAACATTCCAACTATCAGACATCTTCTATAACACAGTTGGTGGAGCAGTTGGTGGTTTGATGTACTATGCGGCAATGGAAATAAGAAGGACATTTAGCAGGTAACGCATAATAAGGTAAGCGTCTGAAATGTAAAGGTATATTAAATATTTGTACATAGAAAAGGATCGCCGGAGAATGTAATAGAAACTGTGTAAGTTTTTCTAACCTGCTCTCAAGATTTTATCAAATGCCAGAATTGTCAGTCAAGGCTGGAACCCTTACCTTGACTGGCGTTCCGGCATTTAAAGCAAGGTAGTCAAGCAGGCAAAGGGGAAATTGTCAGACAATTTACTTACACAATTTTTTAGACATTCCCGATCGCGGCATATTCCCAAGGATGCCGTTCCATCAGTTGGATATAAGTGAAGGAAAAAGTGATATTTCGTATTGGAAAGGAGCAACTTATGGACCAAGAACTATTCAACCCACAGTCTTCTTCCGTAAGCTCCTCTCGAATCATTTACACCCCATCAACCTTTGCTGGAACGTCTCTTTTGCATCTGCAGGAGGTCGGCTCTTTGCAGGCTGTTCACCCACATGTATCCCAGAGAGAGGATTTGGTGTCGTTTCTTTGCTTTATTGTTTTGTCTGGCGAGGGAGAACTTTCCTACGAGGAGCAGACTTATCAGCTAGGCCAGGGAGACTGCGTGTTCATTGATTGTCGGAAAGCATATAGCCATTCGACTTCTGATAATCTCTGGTCTCTCCAATGGTGCCATTTCTATGCACCGTCCCTTCCGGCTGTATATGAGAAGTACAAAGAGCGAGGCGGTCGGCCTGTGTTCCATCCGGATGACATAGCTTCGTTTACCGGTCTGCTCAGTGACCTCTACAATCTGGCATCATCTTCCGATTATATCCGGGATATGTGAATTAATGAGAAACTGGGGACTTTACTCACCTTACTGATGGAACAGTCTTGGCATCCAGAGAGTATGACTGTGAGCCGGAAGCGGCTGGAACTTGCAGCTGTAAAGGGTAAGTGCAAAATAATTCGACGGATTGTGTTGCCCTAAAAAATATCCCATAATAATCAATAGAGAATGCAAGCATTTTACTTCATCTTTTCTTGCTAGAAATGATAGGTGCGAGCATTTTACTCTATTCAAGTTATGGAGGTGTGCTCATGAAAAGCAAAAGAATACCTGTCGAAGAACAATACCGTCTCATCATGGAATGCCGTCAAAGTGGATTGACAGATC